>NZ_VHLB01000009.1:0-155887 GCF_006547365.1 Myxococcus sp. AB056
AAGCTGGACAACCCGCCCGCCGCCGCCAGCGGCCCCACGGGGACGCCGCCGCCCAAGCCGCCCTCCGGCCCGCCGCCCAAGCCGGCGCCGAAGAACCCGGGGTTCATCACCGCCACCATCGACGGCAAGGAAGTCGTGGTGAAGCCGGGGACGAACATGATCGAGGCGGCCAAGGCGGTCGGCTCGGACATCCCCTACTACTGCTACCACCCGCGCCTCTCCATCGCGGCCAACTGCCGCATCTGCCTCATCGAGGCGTCCAACGCGCCCAAGATGGTGCCCGCGTGCCAGACGCCCATGGCCGAAGGCCAGGTCGTCAAGACGACCACGCCCAAGGTGAAGGAGCAGCAGCGCGCGGTGATGGAGTTCCTGCTGCTGAACCACCCGGTCGACTGCTCCATCTGCGACCAGGCCGGTGAGTGCAAGCTGCAGGACTACTACATGAAGTACGACTACCGGCCCTCGCGCCTGGAGGGCACCAAGGCCCTCAAGAACAAGCGCAAGGTGCTGGGGCCCCGCGTCGTCATCGACCAGGAGCGCTGCATCATGTGCACCCGCTGCGTGCGCGTGATGAACGAAGTGGCCAAGGAGCCGCAGCTGGGCGTGTTCGGCCGCGGCAGCCACGAGCGCATCGACGTGTTCCCGGGCAGCGAGCTGAACAGCAACTACTCGCTCAACACCGTGGACGTGTGCCCGGTGGGCGCGCTGCTCAGCCGCGACTTCCGCTTCAAGGCGCGCGCGTGGTTCCTGTCCGCCACCCCGTCGGTGTGCACCGGCTGCTCGCGCGGCTGCACCACCTACGTGGACTGGATGTCGCAGGACTCGTACCGCTACCGCCCGCGGGAGAACGAGGCCATCAACAAGAGCTGGATGTGCGACGAGGGCCGGCTCACCTACAAGTACCTGAACTTGGGCCGCGTGCTCCAGGCGCAGGTGGGCCGCCGCGCCAACCGCGCCGGCGAGGCGGTGCCCGTCACCACGCGCAAGGAAGCGGTCCAGGCCGCGGCCAAGGCGCTGCGCTCGGTGCAGGGCAGCAAGCAGCTGGCGGTGCTGGCCTCGCCCCTGGCCTCCAACGAGGACCTGCTGGCCGGGCTGAACTTCGCCAAGAGCACGCTGGGCGTGTCCACCGTGTACGTGGGCGGCCGTCCTTCGGGCTCCGCCGACCACTTCCTGATGACGGCCGACAAGAACCCCAACCGCAAGGGCCTGGAGCTCATCGCGAAGGGGCTGGGCCTCAAGCTGGAGACCTTCGACGCGCTCACCACCGCGCTGACGGCGGGAACGGTGAAGGCGCTCTACGCCATCGGCACCGAGGTGCCGGGCAACGTGGACGCCTTCGCGGAGGCCGCGGGTCAGCTGGACGTGTTCGTGGCGCAGGCCTTCACCGAGTCCGCCATCACCGCGCAGGCCACGGTGCTGCTGCCGGCCTCCGTCCCCGTCGAGGACGAGGGCTCGTTCGTGCAGCAGGACGGCATCATCCAGCGCTTCCGCAAGGCGTACCCGCCCAAGGGCGACGTCGTCCCGGGCTGGGAGTGGGTCAGGGAGCTGACGCGCGAGCTGGGTGGCGAGTCCACCTGGAAGCGCGCCGTCGACGTGTGGCGCGAGCTGGCTGGCAAGGTGGCCGAGTTCGCGGAGTTCAACTGGGAGAAGGCGTCTCCGGCGGACCGGGAGAAGCCGGGCATCAATCCGCTGCCGGCAGGTGCCGACGGTCGCCCCGCGGGGTACCGTGAGTTCGGCACGCCTCGGGTGAGGGGTATCTAGTCATGAGCCGCGTACTGACGATTCTCGTCGCCATGTTCACCATCGTCTTCCTGATGGCGGGTGGCATGGCGTCGGCCTACCTCGTGGGTGGCCTGGTGGAGGAGCACTGGTTCACTGGCGCGAGCCGGCTGACCAACGTGCTGTTCCTCGTCCTCATCTTCGTGATGGTCATCGCCACGCTGCTGACCATGGCGGAGCGCAAGTGGAGCGCGTTCATCCAGGACCGCATGGGTCCCAACCGCGCTCGCATCGCCCTGCCCGGCCTGAAGAACCGCTCGCTGGGCGGCCTTCCGCACATCCTCACGGACGTGCTGAAGATGCTGACCAAGGAAGACCTGATTCCGGCCGCCGCGAACCGGTTCATGTTCAACCTGGGCCCCATCCTGGCCTTCGCGCCCACCTTCGCCCTGTTCGCCGTGGTGCCCGCCGGTCCGTCCGTGCAGGTGTTCGGCCACAACGTGGACATGGTGGTGGCCACGCCGGACTTCGGCGCCCTCTACGTGCTCGCCATCGCCTCGCTGGCCGTCTACGGCACCGCGCTGGCCGGCTGGGCCTCCAACAACAAGTTCGGATTGCTGGGCGGCGTGCGCGCCACCTCGCAGATGATCGCCTACGAGGTCGCGCTCGGCCTGTCCCTGGTCGGCATCTTCCTCACGTTCTCCTCGGTGCAGTTCCCGGCCATCATCGGTGACATCGGCAACGCGCTCACCGGCGGCACCGGCCAGGGCCGCTACCTGTGGCGCACGGACGGCGCCTTCGACCTGGGGCTGCCCGCGTGGGGCATCTTCATCCAGCCGCTGGGCTTCCTGCTCTTCTTCGCCGCGTCCTTCGCGGAGACCAAGCGCGCCCCGTTCGACCTGCCGGAAGGCGAGTCGGAGATCATCGGCTACTTCGTTGAGTACTCCGGCATGAAGTTCGGCCTCTTCATGATCTCCGAGTTCGTGGAGGTCGTGGTGCTGGCCGGCGTGACGACGGCGTTCTTCTTCGGCGGCTACCACCTGCCCTTCGGCAATGAGTGGCTGGCCAACCTGCCCATCATGCAGGAGCACGGCTGGCTGCTGGGCACCATCCTGGGCACGGTGTTCTGGCTGAAGGTGCTGTTCCTCATCTGGGTGCAGCTGCTCATCCGCTGGACGTTCCCCCGCTTCCGCTACGACCAGATTCAGTCGCTGGGCTGGAAGATCCTCCTCCCCCTCGGCCTGGTGAACGTGTTCGTGACCGGTGCGCTGGTCCTCTGGGATCCGTCCCTGCGGGCGCTCGCGGTCCTCGGCATCGCGGAGATTGGTATCCTGGTGGTGTTGACCACGACGACGAAGGTCCCCGCGGGCGGTGCGCACGGGGCGCACGCCGGCCATGGTCACGACCACGGACATGGCCACGCCCACGGTGGGCACGGTGCCCATGACCTGCCGGCGCACGCCCACGGCGCGGCCCCGGTCTCCACCCACTAGGCCGCCCCTTTCGGCCCCAGCATCCGGGAATCGAGAACCATCATGGCCTACAAGGTAAGCAAGGACCCTCGCACGGATATCCGCGAGCGGACCTATGTGCCCAACCTGCTCCGCGGCCTGGGCATCACCGCGAAGCACTTCTTCCGCAACCTCTTCGGGACGCGCGACACCAACACGCAGGTGGTGGACCGCACCGGCGCCAGCCTGATGACGACGGTGGCGTACCCCGAGGAGAAGCCCATCTACCCCGAGGGCTACCGCGGCCTGCACCGGCTGGTTCCGCGCGAGGACGGCAAGCCGCGCTGCGTGGCTTGCTACATGTGCGCAACCATCTGCCCGGCGCAGTGCATCTACATCGAGGCGGGCGAGTACGAGGACGAAGCCTCGGACTCCGAGGACCGCGTCATCGAGAAGTACCCCACCCAGTTCGTCATCGACGAGCTGCGGTGCATCGTGTGCGGCCTCTGCGTGGATGCGTGCCCCAAGGACGCCATCCGCATGGACACCTACATGCACACCCCGCCCGAGTACACGCGGCAGAACTTCGTCTACGACATCCCGAAGCTGCTCAAGGGCGCGCCCGTGTCCCACCCGTCGGACCCGTGGAACAAGCGCGAGGGCTCCGAGGAGCCGCACCACGTCCACAAGGAAGCGCACACGCGCATCGGTGAGGGCCTGGTGGAGCTGAAGCTGCCGCACGGAGAGCACGGCGGCCACGGCAAGGCGCTGCCCGCGGGGGCCCAGGCGGGCCACCAGGCCGTCGTCACGCAGCAGGGCCCCATCCAGGTGACGAAGTTCATCAAGTGAATCCAGATTCCCAGTGAGGCCGTAAGCGGCCTCACCAGGACTCCCGGCCCGCCCTCCCGCGTTGAAGCGGAAGGCGGGCCGGCGCTTTTTCAGGGGGCTGGTGGTGAAGCTGAACCTCTTCAATACGCTTGATGGCGGCCTCCAGGAGACGCCGCCGTGAAGCGCTACCGCTTGTCGGTGTGCAAGGGCTCCAGCTGCAAGGCGGGCGGCGCGGACGCCGTCTACGCCGAGGCCCGGGACGCCCTCTCCGGCCAGGGGCTGGTGCCGCGCTGTGAGCTGTACCGCGGCGGCTGCTACGGCTTCTGCCACATGGGGCCCAACGTCGTCGTCCGTGAGGACACCGGCCGCAAGAGAGACCCGCTCTCTCCCGAGGACTACCAGCTCATGGGCTGGCCGGGAGAGGTGTACTACTCGGCGATGACGGCGGAGAAGATGCGCCGCGTGGTGACGGAGCACATCGCGAAGGACGCCCCGGTGAAGGAGCTCTTCGGCCAGCCGGACTCGGACGACGGCGAGGAATGACTCACGCCGCCGCGGCGGTGGGCTCGCCCTCCTCCATGCCGTGCACGCCGTCCCAGTCCGCGGGCGGCGGCGTGACGAGGAAGCGGGCGCAGCGGCCGGCGTAGAGCGCGGCGACGGTGTCCTGGTACGCGTGTGACGCGCGCTCGAAGAGGGCATGCGCCTCCGCGAAGCGGCGCTGGTGGTAGGCGGTGAGGGCCTGCTCGTGGAGCGCGAGCTGCTCCTGCATGCGGGGCGTGATTTCTCCGCGGCGCGCCACCAGCTCATGCACGCGCACCGGCTGCGGCCGGCCCTTGAAGCGCACCAGGTCCACCACGCGGAAGACGTAGCTGCCGCTGGCGAGCTGCGCGGTGGTGTCTCCGGCCAGCACGTAGGTGCCGTACACCTTGTTGATGGCCTCTAGCCGCGAGGCCAGCCCCACCGCGTCTCCGAGCACGGTGTAGTTGGACTTCATCTCGCTGCCCAGGTCGCCCACCACCAGCTCCCCGGTGTCCACGGCCGCGCGGAAGCTGAGGCGGTGGCCGTACTTCTTCTCCCAGACGGACTGACGCTCGGTCAGCACCTCCCGCATCTTCAGCGCCGCCTCGCAGGCCAGGTGCGCGTGGCGGTCCGTGCGCACCGGCGCGCCCCAGAAGGCCAGCACCGAGTCGCCGATGTACTTGTCCACCTGCCCCGCCGTGGACCGCACCACCGCGGAAATCTCCGTGAGGTACGCGTTGAAGAGGCCCACCAGTTGCTCGGGCGGCATGCTCTCCGACAGCCGCGTGAAGCCTTCGATGTCACAGACGTACACGGACATCTTCCGGCGCTCGGGGCGCATCAGGCTCAAGTCCCGCGCCACCAGGCGGGCCACGTCCGGGCTGACGTAGCGGCCGAGCGCGTTGTGCACGAAGTCGCGAATCTGCCGCTCCGTCCCGTAGGCATAGCGGAGGGTGGCGACGAAGGCGCCCACCATGGCCAGCAGCGGCCCGGCCATGGCCACCCACAGCCGCTGTTCGACGAAGACGTACGCGGCTCCGAAGGCGTAGCCCGCGCCCGCCGCCACCAGGAAGCCCACGTAGAGCACGGCGCCGCGCACCGAGCGCAGCAGGAAGCTGAGCGACAGCGCCAGGAAGGCGCCGAGGAAGGCCAGCCCCACCGTGAGGAGCAGGTCCAAATCCGGCGCCGCGCGGGTGATGCCCTCCGAACGGAGGATGTTGGCCAGCGCCTGCCCCAGAATCGCGCCCCCCGGCGTCTCCGGCCCCAGGGGCGTGGAACGCAGGTGCGCGGACTCGCCGGCGGTCCGCGTGAGGACGACGGTGCGGCCTTCCAGGTCATTCTCGAAGCGCGCGGGGCGCTCGTCCGCCACGTCGAAGACGTTGAGGAGCACGTTCCACGCGCGGATGGAGCGCGCCAGCGAGCCGCGTGAGCCCCGGCCCGCGTTGGGCGCATCCCAGCGCAGCAGGCTCAGGCCCGAGGTGCTCATCGGGAACGCGTACTGGTCCCCCACGTGCAGCTTGCCGTCCGCGTAGCGGAGCGAGCGCGTACCGGCGAGCCGCATGGCCGCGGCCAGGGGCAGCGACGGCAGGATATGGCGCTTGCCGCGCACGGTGTAGCTCATGAGGTGTGCCACGGCGCGCACGCGCCCGTCCCGGCCCGCCACGAGCGTGGACGCACCGAACCCCACGCTGCCGCTCAGCAGCGGCACCACGGGGTGCTGAACCTGGCGCAGCTCGATGAGGTTCGCCGCGTCCAGTCCCTCCACCTGCACCTCCGCCAGCGCGACGAAGAGCTCCGTGGGGCCCACGCGGTAGCTGTCATCCGCGGCGCGGCGCTCCTCGAGGACATGCGCGGTGGCGCCCAGGCGCGAGCCCAGCGCCCTGCCGTCCGCTGCGTCCATGGCGCCGCCCCAGACCTCCACCTGGCTGCCCGCGGGGATGATGAAGGCGGGACGCTGCGCCGCGAGCACGGCCTGCGCGCGCAGGGAGGCCGCCTCGGACGCGTCATAGACGCCCAGCTTCACGCGGTACGGCCACAGGCGGTTGGCGGGGGGCAGCACCCGGGGCCCCTGCGCTTCCCAGGTGAACGACAGCAGCGCCCGGCCCGGGTCTTTCGCCAACTGCGCGGCGAAGGCCGCGTCGTCGCAGGAGAGCGACGAGGCCGACGCGGATGAGGCCTCGGCACAGGCGTTGGGGCTCAGGTCCGTGAAGGGCAGGTCCACGAGCACCAGCAGCGCTCCCTCCTGGACCAGCCGGCGCACCATGCGGCCCACGAGCTGGCGCGGCCAGGGCTGCGTGGCGACGCCAGGGCGCACATCCTGGCGGGCCTCGGCCAGCGTCTCGTCGTCGATGGCGATGACGACGGCCTCGTCGGGACGCTCGGAGCGTTCGCCCAGCTCCCGCACGCGCCAGTCGTAGGTGACACGCTCCCAGCCTTCCAGCCAGGCCTGCGCGGCATCCACCGCCGCGGAGGGAACCCAGGCCGACGGCGGGTCCTTGGGCGGCACGAAGCCTGTGGGGCGCAGGTACACGAGCAGCCCCAGCACGCCTCCGAAGAGGAGGGCCATCAACAGGGAGACGCCAAGCCGCTTCAGGAAGCGCCGGCCTGCGGAGTGAACGCGGTGACCTTGCACGGGTGGTCCGGAGGATACTCCGAGATGGGCCCGCGCGAGGGCGTCGTTGCGGGGGTGCCTGCTATGCTCGTGCTCCCATGAAACGCACCCTGGTGTCCGCGGCGCTCGCCGCCTCCTCCCTCGCCTTCCTGGCTTGCGACCTGGATCAGCTCACCGCCGACCACGTCATGGTCGGCACGCTGCTCTCCACCCCGGAGGTGGAGGTCTCCGCTTCCGCCTTGGCCGGCTATGACGCGGGCACCTTCAGCCCGGACGGTGGCGACGTGCTCGCCCTGCCCGCGCAGACGGCCGCCATCGTCTTCTTTGGCAGCAAGACGGGTGAGAACTCGCAGCCCTCCGGCCTGGCGGGGGCCGACATCACGGTGCAGCCGGTGGGTGGCGAGGCCACGGCGCTCGCGGACGAGGGCTCCGGCAACTACCGCCGCACCAGCGTGGGCGCCTCCGACTTCACCTACCAGCCCGGCGCCACCTACCAGTTCATCGCGAACCGGGGTGGCACGCGCTACGTGGGCCAGGTGGACGACGCGCCGATGAAGGAGACCATCGCCGCGCTGCACCCGCCCGAAGGCTTCCTGCGCATCGACGCGAGCACGCCCCTGTCCTTCGACCGGCCGGCGCCCCCGGCGAATACGGACCGCACGCTCGGCTTCGTCACCGTGGTGCCCCTGAGCGCCGAGGGCGCGCAGGGCGAGCCGACGTACACCAACCTGCCCTCCACGCCGGTCCAGTTCCTCCAACTGGTGGGCCTGCCGGGCCCGTACCGCGAGGCCCGCGTGACGATTCCGGGCACCGCCTTCCCCCAGCGCGAGCAGACCTACCTGGTCATCTTCCACGCCGTGCGAATGGGCGGCGCCGAATCCGGCAACCTGTTCCTCGGCAGCGCGCTGCTGGCGGGCACCGCCGAGGTGGGCGTGGTGCGCACGCGCTAGGACAGCCCCAACGGCGCGAAGTGCGTCAGCCCACTTCGATGTCCAGCCCGATGCGCCCTTCCAGCTTGAGGCGCAGCAGGTGCCCCGCGAAGCGCTCCGACTCCTCGCGGGAGAGGACGTTGCGGAAGGCCGTCCCGTCCGCGACCTCCACCTCCAGCACCACGCCCCGCTGAAGCAACCGGAAGAAGTCCTCGCCTCCCGAAGGGCGCGGAACGAACACGGGGAGGAAGCCCTTCAGCGGCACCACCTCCCCTGCCCCCCGCACGCGCGACTCCAACCCCACCGCGTCCGGACGCACTTCGTCCGCGGCCACGCCCGCGTCGGCATAGAGCGGCGCGGGCGGCAGCGACACGTCCTCGGTCGCGTCATCCAGCAGGAAGCCGTACCGGGACGGAATCCTGGCCGCGAACAGGAAGCACAGCAGCACGGGCGTGTCTCCGGACACGCGCTCCAGATGGAGAATCGCGCGCTCCGTCCCCACACGGCGCAGCAGCAACGTCAGGGATGGGCGGCTCGCGCTCAGGTAGCGCTGGACGCGGTCCTTGAGCGTGGCCCGAATCTCCGCGAAGGCCTCGGCATGCTTCGCCTCGCTCTCCGCCTCTCGCCGGGCAAGCGCGTCGCGGGCCTGCGTCAGCTTGTCCTCCGCGTCCCGCAGGAAGTCCCCTGAAGCGGCGGGCGGAGTCACCAGCGCGGGCTCGGCGCCCGACGCAGGTGTCAGCCCCGCGGCGCGCACCGCGCCCAGCAGGAACGAGCCCTGCTGCTCCAGCCGCTCGCGCTCCTCACGGAAGCGCAGGCGCGACGCCGCGTGCTCCACCTGGAGCTCCAGCCACGCCTCATACCCGGACTCCAGCGTCTCCAGCGCGCGCAGCCGCGCCAGCGCCGCGTCCGGGCTCACGCCCTCGCTGGCCCCGGCGTGCTTCACCATCCCACCCTGCGTCGTCTCGCTCACGGCCGTGGACTCTAACCGGCTCCAAACGGGAAGGCCCCCACCCGCGGCCGTTGCCGGCGCGAATGGAGGCCCCTGGCCCCGTCCGGGGCCGCGCGCGGCGGGTGCCGCGAATCAGGCGGTGCGAGACACGGTGCCCTGCGGGCCCGTCTGCGCCGCGCCCTCGGAGGAGCGGCCGACCGCGTTGGACAGGTACTCCTGGCCGCTGTGCAGGCGCTGACGGAGGTCATCGCGCAGCTGGTTGCCCGGCTTGGGCGCCAGCAGCAGGCCCAGGCCCGCGCCCACGAGGATGCCCGCGGCGAAGGCGCCCACGACGGGCAGGAGCGTGTCCACCGTGTCCCGACGCGTCTCCAGGCCCACCAGGTGCAGCAGGTCGTCCTTGTCCAGCTTCTTGAGGTTGTTGAAGTTCACCATTTGAGACTCCGGGGGTTGTGGGGTGGAGGAAAGCCCGGCCTCAGTACGTCGGCGGGCGAGGAGTGCCTGCGGAAGTGGCGTTCGCGGAGGCGGAGCCCTGCGGGCCCGGACCAGCCATACCACGTCCAGTCTGATAGCCCTGGAAGGCCGCTTCCGCCATGCCCAACAGCTCATCCTTGACCAGTGGCAGCGCCGCGAGGCGCACGCCGAGCCGGAGGATGCGCGCCGTCAGCGGCGTGAAGAGCCCGCCGCCCAGCAGATAGCCGACGCCCACGGCGGCCGCCATCATCCCGTACGGGTTGCGCTCCACGCGCCCCCGCAGGTCCAGCGTCTGCCCCAAGTCCGTCACCGCGCCGCGCGCGTCGGACCAGAGCTGCTGCGCGTCGCTGCCAATGTGGTCCACTCGCTGCCCGAAGCCGCCGCCCTGCGGGTCCTGCGGCATGCCATTGCCCGATGCACCTGGAAACGTCGTCATGCGTTCACCCTCTCGTGTGGTTCCAGCGCGCGTCTTCAGCGGCGCGAGGCAATGCGGCCGACGAGGAAACCCACGGCCACGGCGCCCAGCAGGCACGTGCCGGGATTGGCGCGGATGAAGCTCACCACGCGGTTGTTCAGGTCCACGATGTTCTGACGGGCCTCGTCAATCTGCGGCACCACGCGGTCCTGAAGCTCACGCGCCTTGTCGGCCATCTGCTGCGGATTCATCTCCATCGAAGCCATCTCCTCAATTGGGGGTACTACGGCAGTCGTCAGTCGCGCGAGCCCAACCAGAAGCCCACCACGAACGCCGCGCCTACACACGCGTAGGGATTGCGGCTCACCCACTGGCGCCAGTCGGCGGCCACGGCCACTTCTTCGCGAAGGGCACTCACGGACGTGGCCAGCTCGGCGCGCGTGCGCTCGATTTCGGCACGCAGGTCCGCGCTGCTGCGGGGGCTGTAGGCCTTGGGCTGTCCATTGCTACCGGCCATGCGGGGGCTCCTTGAAGATTTCACGGTTCGTGCCCTGGAGCGCATTCACGGAGGCGCTGGGGGCGGCGTTGGTGAGCGCGGCCATGCTGAGCGAGAGCTCCTGCGACGTATCGTCCATCATCCGGCGCGCCTTCAGGCGGTTCACCGCCCACATCGCGCCGCCCGCGCCTCCCACCAGATTCAGCAGGCCGATTCCAGCCAGCGCTCCAGCCCATCCCAACCACGTGGACAGCCACGCCGCCAGCGCCGCGCACACGAAGCCATAGCCCACGAGGATGAAGGGCACGAAGGCGACAATCATCGCCACGTCCAAGCCCGTGGCCTTGACGTCCTCGGCCAGCTCCATGCGCGCCAGCTGCAGGTGCTGCGTCACCAGCCGGCTGAAGCCGTCGGCCATGCGCCCGACGAGCGCGGAAATCCCGCGCTCTGCCTGTTCACTTCCCACGTGCATGCGCTCTCCGGCCGACGCATACGGCCTCTCAGGTGCGGGCCAACCTAGGCATGCACCTGTTCCGCGACAACCGCGTCACGGAGTTTTTGTCCGGCGCACGCAAGCGTCGGCCAGTGAACGCGCGCGCCGGCCCATCCGGCCACTCTACCCGATGAGCTGCACAGGAGGAGAGATGGAAGGCTCCACGGCGATGGGGGCCTCGAAGCGCAGCACGAGGGGCAGGTGATCAGACGCCACCCGGCTCAACGCCGTCCGATGAGGGTGAATGGACAGCGGGCGCACGCCCGCGTCCACGAAGATGCGGTCCAGCCGCAGCAGGGGCAGGCGCGTGGGATACGTGCGAGCGGGCGCGCCAAGCTCCAGCGCCGCGTCGTGGATGGCCTGGCGCACCAGCGAGGGCACCGGGCCATTGCCCCAGTAGTTGAAATCTCCACACACCACCAACGGGGCTTTCCGCGCGGCATCGCGGAGGATGTCCGAGGACAACAGCAGCGCCTCCTGCCTGCGCCGCTCGCCCAGGCGCAGGCCCAGGTGGAGGGAGAAGACGTGGAGCTGCAGCCCTCCCCCGATGTCCAGGTCGCAGCGCAGCGCGCCGCGAGGCTCGCGGCGGCCCACGCTCAAGTCGTAGTTCTTCGACTTGACGATGGGCAGCCGCGACAGGATGGCGTTGCCGTAGCGCCGGCCGTTGCGCACGACATTGGGACCAAAGGCCATGTGCAGCCCGAGCATGTCCGCCAGATGTTCGGGCTGGTCCTCCCGAGGCGTCACCGCGCGAAAGTCGCCGACCTCCTGGAGAGCGACGATGTCCGCGTCCACTTCGCGGAGCACCGCGCCCACGCGGCCCAGGTCGAAGCGGCCGTCCGTTCCGATACCACTGTGGATGTTGTACGAAACGAGCCTCAGCTCCACGCGCGTCGCTCATCCAATCAGGACAGAGGAAGGATGCGGCCCGCTGCCATGCGGACGACCGTGACGGGCAGCAGGATGAGCCGGGACACGGCCTTGACGGCGTCGCCCAGGCCGCCCCGCAGGGCCTGGAGCTGGTGCTCCGCCTCCTCGCGAATCTCCGGCAGCCGCCCGCGCGGCGGCTGCTCGCGCGTGGGTGGCAGCGCGCCAATCGGCGCCGTTCCTCCCACGACGGTCGCGGAGGTCGTGCGCGCCTTGCCCTTCGACGTGCCACGTGCCGCCTTGAATTCCGGGCCGTGGGAGAACTTGGCGTCGGGCTCGGGCCGCGCCAATTCCTCCAACTCCGCCTCCATCTGATGCGCGATGTAGAGTTCTTCCGTCTCCGCGAAGCGCTTGCCGTAGTGAACGCCCTCGTGGCTCTCCATGGCCTCGGGATGCGCCTTGGAATGAGCCAGCCGCGCCTTGTCCTGCCGACGCAGGCTTCGCTTCGGCGCCGGCAGCGTCTTCGGAACCTGGTAGTGGTCAAAGCTATAGGGACGAGGCATCCGCGAATCTCCCAATCAACGAGTCCGTTCAGAAGCTAGGAAGCCCCCAGTCCCCCGGGTACGCCTTGACGGAATGCGCCCTGGTGGCCCGCCTGCCCTGCAGCCAGGCAGGCGGTACGCGGACAAGATGCGTCGTCCAAGTACCGACAACCTCTGGCGTCGGCTCCGCGCAGAGGAGGCGTGCGGCCATCGTCCCACCCAGGCGACGAGCCGAGCGCTTTCGAGGGACGGAGCAGGCGTCCGGCGGCTCCACACCACACTCCGGGAAGAGTTGCGCGCGACGTGGTGTAAAAACGGCCCATGCCTTCGCATGCACCCGGCCGGAAGTATTCCAAGTCCCCGTTCCTGCTACTCGCCCTGCTCGCCCTTGGAGCGAAGGCCGGTGCGACCGAAACCGCGTCGGTCCCCGTGCGCACATCCAGCGAGGACGCTTCCCTGGAGGCCCCTCCCCAGCTGACGCTGCAGCCTGCCGCAGCCAAGCCGGGAGACCCGGTGTTGGTGGCGGTAAGCGGCATGACGGCGCCTCCCACCGGCACGCTCGCAGGACGCGCGCTGCGCTTCTTCCCCTGGGGTGATGGCTATCTGGCCGTCGCCGGCCTGCCAGTGGAGCTGACGCCCGGCGCGGCGCAGGTGAAGGCCACGGGCCCCGTCACGCCGGGCGCGCCGCAGGTGGAGCTGACAGGCACCCTGGACGTCGTGGAGCCCGGCTACCCGTCTCGCGAGCTGCGCGTGGCCGGCAAGTACGTGAAGCCGCCCGCGTCGGTGCGCAAGCGCATGGCCGCGGACCGCCGCGCCTTCGCTGAAGCCTTCGCCCAGGACTTCAGCGCGCCGCACTTCGCGCAGAACTTCGCGTGGCCGAGGGCGGACCGCATCACCGCGCCCTTCGGCGACCGCCGCACCTTCAACGGAAAGGTGTCCAGTCAGCATTTCGGCGTGGACATCGACGGGGACCCGGGCACGCCCGTGCAGGCCGCCAACGACGGCACGGTGGTGATGGCGCGCGACAACTACGCGGCGGGCAACACCGTGCTGGTGCACCACGGCGCGGGGCTCTACACGGCGTACTTCCACCTGTCCCGCATCGACGTGAAGCCGGGCACCCAGGTGAAGCAAGGCCAGCTGTTGGGCAAGGTGGGCAGCACCGGCCGCGTCACCGGCCCGCACCTGCACTGGGGCGTGAAGGTGGACGGGCTGTGGGTGGACGGAGAGCGCCTGCTGAAGCTGGACTTCTTCCCGCACCTGCCGCCCAGCGTCGCCCGGGGCGGCAACGCCGAGCTGGGCACGCCGTAACCGGCGTCAGCGATCGTTCCACTTCGGGGGACGCTTCTCCAGGAACGCGGAGATGCCCTCCCCCGCGTCGTCCGCCAGCACGTTCAGCGACAGCTGCGAGGCCAGGTACTCCAGCGCGGCGGGCAGCGGCAGGTCCTCGGCGGTGAAGAAGGCACGGCGCCCCAACGCCAGCACCGCCTGGCTCTTTCCCGCCAGCTTTCCCGCGAGCGTGCCCACCGCGGCGTCCAGCTCCGCGGCCGGCACCACGCGGTTGAGCAGCCCCAACGTCAGCGCCTCGCGCGCGGGCAGCCGGTCTCCGGTGAGCACCAGCTCCAGCGCACGCTTGCGGCCCAGGTGACGCTGGAGCAGCGCCATCATCATCATCGGGAAGAGGCCCACGTCGATTTCGGGCGTGCCCAGGTCCGCGCCCTCCACGGCGACGGCCAGGTCACACGCGAGCACCAGCCCCAGGCCACCCGCCAGCGCGTGCCCGTTGACGCGCGCCACGGTGGGCTTGCGCAGCTCCTGGAAGCGCGCCAGCAGCCGCCCATAGGAACGGCGGCCCTCGTGCGTGGACAGGAAGCCCTCGTCACCGGCCATGGTTCCCAGGTCCCCGCCCGCGCAGAAGACCTTCTCACCGGCGCCCGTCAGCACCACCACGCGCACCGAGGTGTCGGATTCGGCCCGCTCCAGCGCGGCCATCAGCTCGCGCACCACTTCGGGGGACAAGGCGTTGCGGGCCTTGGGCCGGTCAATGGTCAGGAGCGCTTGGGCGCCTTGGACTTCGTAGCGGACTTCTCCGGCTTCCATTCGGACACCTCCGCTGCCTGGGCACCCGTGAGGACGCCGTAAAGGAAGGAGTCGGCAATCTGCGACTTCGCCCGCTCCAACGCGTCGGGGTCGCGCGCGTCGGCCAGCCCCACGACGAAGGCGGTGAGCGCCATTTCGATGTTGCCGAAGAGGAGCGCGGAGGCCAGGTGCGGGTCCAGCCCCGGCCGCAGCTCACCCCGCTCCTCCGCGGCGTTGAAGAGCGCCGAACTGAGCCGGATGGCATCCACGAAGGCCGTCTGCCGGTTGATGCGCGAGCCCGCCGGGCTGCGCGCAATCTCCAGGATGAGCACCTTCACCGCGCGCGGGTCCACGCGGTAGGCCTCGAAGGCTACCTCGACGATGCCGCGGACCTTCTCCGCCAGCGGGCCTTCGCCCTCCACCACCGCGCGCACGCGCGTGACGAAGCCGCTCCAGCCGGTGTCGAACACCGTCTCGAGCAGCTCATCCTTGTTCTTGAAGTAGTGGTAGACGAGCCCGTACGCGACGCCGGCCTCCTTCGCCACGTCCGCGATGCGGCAGCCGTGGTAGCCCTTGCGCGCGAACACGTCGATGGCCGCGCGGAGGATGGTGCGGCGGCGCTCGCTTTCGCGCGTGCCACTCTCCGCCGCCGGCTTGCTCTGCTGACCCACGGTTGTCCTCCACCGGCGGGTGATTCGCCAGTCAACCAGCGGAGAACCTACGGAGGGCGGGCCCTGGGGTCAATGCCTTCGTGGGCCCGCCCGGCGAAACGACGGAGACTACTCCACGGTGCCCCGGACAACGGGTCCCTGGACGATGGCCTCGTGGCCCTCGAGCTGTGCCGCCGTGTACTTGCAGATGGGCGTCACCCTCCAATCAACCGGGGGGTTGAAGGGCGGCGGCGGCGGGCCCTCGGCGGGCGGCTCGTGCGCATCGCTGACCAGGTACGTCTCGAAGTTGAAGGACGGGTAGGTCAGCGCGATGCCCGTGTTGGCCGGGGACACCGTGACGGGGCCGGACGCGCCGCCACTGCAACCGTCATTGCCGCTGTTCTGGGCCATGCGGTTGTACCAGGGGTCGGAGACGATGAACGAAATCGAGATGCCACCGAAGTGGCTGATGAGCGGCGGCGGCGCGTTGGGCAGCGGGTCGAGCTGCCGCTGCGTCTGGTCCTTGTCCAGCGCGTGGGGCATGCCCGTCCAGAGGATGCGCTCCTGCACCCAGATGAGCGTGCTGGCGTCGTGCTGGCCATTCTTGCCCGTCCAGCGACCGTCGCCGTTGGTGTCCACGTAGCGCTCGCCCGGGTCCCACGTGCCGTTGTCGTTGTTGTCGACGAAGGGCTCGGTCAGGTCCTCGAACGGCTCGCCCGTGTCCCAGACGCCGTTGTTGTTGAGGTCGTCGAAGGCCTCCTCACCGCTGGTGATGGCGATCAGCGAGACCAGGTTGTCACGCGGGTTGAGGACGATGCCGGGGCGGATGGGGTCCGGACGGCGCGGCTCCGGACGGTCCTGCTGGGGCTGCGCGGCGTTGCCGTAGGCGGCAATGGGGTTCTCGTCCCAGAGGAAGGGGTGCATCCACAGCGGCGCCAGGTACTCGCCCGTGTGGGTCGCGTCCTTCAGCGGGTTCCACGTGAAGATGCCCGGCTCCACGTCCTGCGGCAGCGGCAGGGACGTCTTGTAGAGGACCTCCGCGTTGCCCACCACGTCGGTGACGGACACGGCGCTGGGACCGATGGTGCCCGCCTCCGTGAGGAAGGACACCTGGGCGCCCACCACGCCGTCACCGTTGCGATCGCCCACGTGGGCGATGCACCGGACCTTCACACCCGCGATGAGGGCGCGCGTCTCGTCCCAGGCGCCAACGGCGTGGTGCAGACCGGAGCCGTCACCCGAGAACGAACCGCACTGGAAGGTGAACTGACGCGAGTTCGAGTTGGTGCCCGCGAAGCTGACCACCGGCGAGACGGCCCGCTTCATCTCGGCACCCGTGCCGGCGGTGGCGATGACCACGGCGGAGGCCACCCGGCCGCCGCGCGCCGTCATCTGCACGGACACGATGCCGTCACCCGTGTTGGTGACACCCTCGGTGGGCGACAGCTCGACGCCCGGAACGGGGGACTCCAGCGTGAAGGACACCGGCGTACCCGCCTGCGGCTGGCCTCGGGAGTCCACCGCGCGGAAGCGCAGCGTGGTGATTTCTCCCAGTCGCGGCTGAGCCGGAGACTGGTCCACGAATTCAAGTGTGGCGGGGGCCGACGGCGAGCATGCAACAAACAGCAGGCTCGCGAAGGCCACCCACGGGGCCAGACCCGGACGCATCAGTGGAGACTCCTTGAAGGCGATGAAGGAAGCGGGCTGTACGCGAGCAGCGCACAGCGCATCTTCCGCATCTTCCCGGGCCACCTACCGTCCAGTCAAGGACAGGACAGGTGGACCGGCGCCCTCTTGCGTCCAGGGCCTGGAATCCCAGGGGGCAACGTCAGGCGGCGGTGCCGCTGAACATCACCCGGGCCACGCCCAGCAGACGGTCCACGTCCCGGGCGGTGAGGCCACGGGCGCGCGCGAAGTCAGACAGGGGCCGCAGGAGGTCCTCCGTCTGAGCAAGGGTCTGCTCCGTTCCCGTGAAGAGCTCGCCCAGGCTCACGCCCAGGGCGTTGGCCAGGGCCGCCAGCGTCTCCACATGGGGGACACGCTCGCCACGCTCGATCATGGAAAGGAACGACACGCTGATCTGCGCCCGCTCCGCGAGCTCTTCCTGCGTCCAGCGCTCCGGCCGCTGTGTCCGAAGCTCGCGGATGCGCTGCCCAATTCGTTTTCCGAGGTCCGACACGAAGTACTTCTCCTGGCTGTTTCGGGGTTAGAGGAACCACCACCCACCGCTGGTGATTCCTAGCCTCCGGAACCAAAGGATCCGAAATCCGCCACGATGAGGTTGATGCCGGAGAATTCCAGCCCCAGCTCTCGCCGCAGCGTCACCACCCCCTCTACCCGCCAGCAGTCGCATGCAGGCCCATACGAGAGGCCGAATGTCTGCTGAGCAAGAGGGCGATTTTCTTGAGTTACTAGATCCTGGTAAAGCGGTTGCACAATTGCTTCGTACCGCACTCCCAGCCCAAATCCGAGCTTCAAACGCGTACCCGCGATGAGGGCCTGAGCCCGTTCGGCCGGAGGGAAGCCGGGCTCTACTCGGGATAGTCCGCCTACCAAGGTATCCAACGAGCGGCGGAGCACATCGGGCCCCACGGAACGGGGATCCGCGCCGCGGTTGAGCGCATCTCCCCCGGTCCACAGCAGGTCATCGAAGCGCGCGTACACGGCGTGCCCCTTGCCGTTGTCGACATTCACCTCCGCGGAGAGCCCGGAGATGCGGCCCGCGTTGGGGTCGTAGCGAACGGTGCCCGCGGCCGTGAAGATTCCGGCGGTGGCGCTGAGGCGGGCGAAGGTGTCGCGCAGCACGGGCCCCGGGTCGTCCACCTTCCCCGCCGCGGGAACGTGTCGGGTGAGGTCGAAGCCCTGTCCGATGCGCAGGCGCAGCGGTTCGCGGATGTCGTTACCGCGCTTGAAGCGCAGTGTCTGGTCCACGGCGAGCACCGCGTGGAGGAAGCCCCGAGTGCGGCCGTCACTCTGGAATGGCACCGCGGCATCCACTTCGTCATAGGGGCGGGCCAGGTCCTCCCCGGAGGCCCCGGCCGAGGGAAGACGGCCCCACCCGCCCGGCACGTAGCGCAGCTCCAGCGAGGGGGTGATGGCATGGCGGAAGCTCGTCTCACGTCCCTCGAAGACGCGCGCCACCTGGCTTTCGAGCAGCAACCCGGCGATGGGGTAACCCCTCTGCCACGTCCGGCCCGACACCTCGCCCAGCCACACGTCCTGACGCATCCCCAGCGAGGGCGACACGCGCATCAGACTGCCCAGACCGAAGGACGTCGACAGGCGGGGGAAGAAGTCCACGCGGTCGCGGGCTTCGCGGTCGTTCGAATTGAAGATGCCGTCGGACTGCGTGGTGTCCGCGGGAAACGGCCACCCGGCAGAGCCGAACGGGACATGGAACCCGTCGGCCCGGAAGATGCCGTCGATGCCCTCGTCGCCGTACCCGCCTCGCAGGGGCGCGAGCCGCAGATACTGCACCGACAGGCCCCCCATGATTCCGCCCAGCACGGGCCGCTCCGGCAGGGCCAGGGTGATGGCCGGCAAGCGCTGGAACGTGGTGGGGCCCTTCAGGTCCGGACGCGAAGGGTCCGTGGCCGCCGGGATGCGGTTGTCCTGGAAGAAGCGGTACCCCCACCTGATGTCCTGGCGCAGCGCCACGTCGAGCCCCGCATAGAGGTCGTCCTGGCGCTGGAACACCGTGCCCGTGCTGCGCAGGTAGGTGAACTCGCGGGTGACGAGGTCCGCCGTGAGGTCGCGGGTGTAGTTGCCGTCCGAGACGAACGAAGCGTCGACGCGGTTGTGCCACCCTCCCCCCATGTCCTGGGTGTGTTGCCACGACGCCTCACCCCGGAGTCCTCGGCGCTCGTCGACGAACTCAGGCGAGGCGACTCCGCCCTCCGTTCGCCGGTAGAACACGAAGCTGCGCGGATCCCGGATGGGCCTGAGGTCGTAGAGGAACCCCAGCGTCGCCCGTCCCCGGGTCCGTTCGCTGGGCGCATAACGGAACTCGGTGAGCAGGCGCGGCCCCTTCACGCCCAGGTAGCGCGGCTCCCGGACCTGCTCGGTGGCGCCGGGAACGGTATGCAGTTCGTAGCCGCCGCTGAAGTACCCCGGCGTGAGCGTCACGTCGTAGCTCTGCCCCAACGTGATGAAGAGGGGCTGCTCCAGGGAGAAGCCATTGAGCGAGGAGAAGGTGGGCTTGGGCAGCAGCAGGCCGGTGCGCCGCTGAGACAGCGGCATGTAGAGCCACGGCAGCGCGAACACGGGCACGGACTTCACGTACACCACGGGCAGCGTCATCGTGGCGCGCTCGCCCAGGACGACGGTGGCCGACGAGGCCTCCATTCGCCAGCCGGGCTCGCCCGGGCTGCAATTGCACGGCGTGAAGGCCAGGTCCTCCACGAGGAAGGTGTTCTCCCCCGTCCGGCGGATGCGCGAGCCGCTCATGAGGAGGGGCGTCTCCCCCATGGCCCGCAGCTCCTGGGGCGTCTTCGCCGTGAACAGGGCCTCCTGGGTGACGCCCTGCTTCTGCATGAAGAGGCCGCCCTCGAGGTTCGCCTCGTAGGTGCGCACATCCATCTTCGCGGTGTCGGCGACCGCGGCCAGGCCACTGGGGCCCACGAACATCACGCTGCCCGAGGCGGTGACGAGCTGGTTCACCTCGTCGTACGTCACCTCGTCGGCGCGAAGCTGCATCGTCTCCGTGCGCAGCACGGCGTTGCCGCGCGCGGTGACGACCTTCGTGTCCGCTTCGTAGACGACCAGGTCCGCAGCCAGCTCCGCCGTCTCACCGTTGGGCAAAGCCAACGGGGTGGCGAGTGGCACCTGCGAGGTGGACACCAGCAGCGCAGCGGCGAGCGGAACGAGGAAGCTCATTCAGGGGTGCAGGGTATGCCGCGCCCAGGCCGAGCGGCCCGCCCTTTTCACCGGCCTGTGCGCTGGAAGTCCAATGAAATGACGTTGCCCTCCTGGCGGGCCTGGAACGGCGCGGACTGCCGGAGCTGGATGGTGATGAGCACATCCCGCCCGGACGCGCTCGGGTCCACCCGGAGCACCGGCGTCGCGAAGTAGGACGTGTCCAGTGGCAGCGTGTTGTTGCTGGCGTCCACGCGGGTGTTCTCCAGCTCCAGCACCACGGTGCGGCCCCGCTCCGACACGGAGTAGCTGACCGGCTCGTTGGTGCGGATGAACACGCGCGAGGCCCCCGACTGCTGCTGGAAACCCACCAGCGTCAGCGTCTTGCGACGCGAGGACACCGCGGCCACCGAGCCGGAGCTGCTCGGCCGGGAGGGCGCCACCGCCTGATTCTGGCGGCTCTCCCGAGACGCACGAGCCTCGGCCTGACGCTGACGGCGCTCCTCGGCGGCGGCCTCCTGCTGGGCCCGGCGCTCCTCCGCCGCGGCCTGCGCGGCGGCACGACGCTCCTCGGCGGCGGACTGCTGAGCGGCCTTCCGCTGCTCGGCCTCGGCCCGGGCCGCGGCCTTGCGCCGCTCCTGCTCCTCGGCGGCGGCCTGCTGCTGGGTCCGGCGCTCGTCGGCGGCGGCCTGCGCGGACGCGCGCGCGGCCTCCTCCTGGCGACGCCTCTCCTCCGCCGCGGCCTGCGCGGACGCCTTCGCCGACTCTTCCTGGCGCCGCTTCTCGTCGGCGGCGGCCTGCGCCGAGGCACGCGAAGCCTCCTCCTGGCGCTTGCGCTCCGCCTCGGCCCGAGCCTGCTCCTCCTGCTGGCGCTGAGCGGCGGCCCGAGCCTCGTCCTGACGCCTCGCCTCGGCCTCCGCGTCACGTTTCGCGGCGGCGGCGGCTTCTGCGGAAGCCCTCTCCTGGGCCTCACGCTCGGCGCGCGCCGCGGCGGCGGCATCCGCGGCGGCCTTCTCCTGGGCCTGACGCTCCGCCGCGGCGGCAGCGGCGGCCTCCGCGGCGCTGCTTCCCGCCTGGGGCTGCTCGGTGCCCGGCGCCTGCGCCACGGCTTGACCTCCGCCGCCCGCGACGCGAACGACGAGCTGGTTGCCCTGGGCCTGGATGTCCGCCTCCGCCTCGCGCTCATAGCCGATGAGCACTCGCGCGATGGATGACGCCTCGGAGCCATAGCTGGCGGTGCGGATGGCCGTCACCGTGCCATTGCCCACCTCGATCTCCTCGGGCACGTCGGAGAAGACGGCCTCGGAGATGTCGATGACAAGCCGCGGCGGGTCCGTCATGGTGAACGTGGTGAAGTTGGCCTTCTGCGAGCCGGAGATGGTCACCGTCCCACCGTTCACCTGCACCGCGGTGATGGTGTTCAGGTTCGTGGCCGGCGCCTGCGCGAGCGCCACGAAGGGCACGAGCACCACACCGAGCAGCCACGCGGCAAACGGCTTCATCGACCACACCCCTTCACGTTGACAGAAGAGCGTAGAGGCTATCACGCACCAGCGTGCCTCCAACTTTCCGTCCAGACGCGTCTAGCGGAGCCGCGGAAGGCTCGGCGAGCGATACCGGTGGGTCCGCGCGTACTCGATGAGGTTCTTGATGTCGTAGCAGATCTGCCGGATGTCATGCCCCATCGTCAGCTCGATGTGGCTATTGCCCTTCACCGGACGCCAGAGCAGATACTCACTCTTGGCGGCGCGATACACGCTGCGCGTCGACTCAAGCGAGGCCAGTGGGTCCAGGTCCCCGAAGATGATGGCCATGGGCACCTCGATGCGACCGAAGCCCCGCTTGAAGTCGAAGCCGGTGCGGTAGCAGACCATCTCTCCCCGGCGAATCCACCGCGCGAACTGCTCT
Source organism: Myxococcus sp. AB056 (assembly GCF_006547365.1). Classification (NCBI taxonomy): domain Bacteria; kingdom Pseudomonadati; phylum Myxococcota; class Myxococcia; order Myxococcales; family Myxococcaceae; genus Myxococcus; species Myxococcus sp. AB056. The sequence goes on from NZ_VHLB01000009.1 coordinate 21,782, forward strand.
AGCACCCGGCGCGGCTCCCGCTCTCCCCCTTCGCGAAGCAACCAGCGGATGTCATCCGCGCTCACCCGCTCCGGATTGATGAGACGGTTCAATCGCGTGGTGAGTTGTTGATACAGCGGCGAGTCCTCAGCCTTCGCGAGCTGGCGCTCCAGCGACTTGAGGATGATGTCCACCGGCACCGCGTCGAAGCGCAGCGTCCGCCGCGCGCGGGGTGACAGCCGGCGTCCCAGGCCCTTGTTCAACACGCCCACGCCCCGCGCGAGCAGCGAGCGCCCTGCCCCCTCCACCTTGCTGCCCACGTTGAGGCTGGCGAGCGTCAGGTCGATCATCCCGGCCAGCATGGGCGCGCCGTGCGCCAGCAGACGCAGCAGCATGAAGCCGCGTCCCAGGTCCGCCGGGGAGCCGATGGTGATGAGGCCTTCGAAGTCATTGTGGATGCCGGCGTAGCCGTAGCCCAGCATCCCGCCCATGGAGTGGCCGCAGTAGAAGATGCGCTCGCGCCGGGTGATGCGCTTCACGCCGGAGACGGCCGCTGGCAGGTCGTAGAGGAAGTAGCTGTCGATATCCCAGCCGTAGTCGAGGTCCGGCGGCAGGGGGCGCTTGAAGCGCTCGGCGCGCTCCCTCTGGAACGCGATGGAGCTCTTGCCGTGGCCACGCAGCTCCAGGATGTGGATGTCCACCCCGAAGAAGAGCAGGTTCTTGACGAACTGCCCGCTGGTCCAGGTGTGCCGGTTCTGTGAGAAACCGTGCACCAGCAGCAGGGGCTCACCAAACAACGGTTGCGGAAAAGGCTGCTTCACAGGACGGTAGCGGGTGATGACCAGCGACCAGCCGTCCGCCGTCTCCACGACGTACTTCGTCTTCGAGTAAAGCGCCCTGAAATCGACTTCGTCGATGGAGGGGATGGGTGGCCCCGATGTCGCGGCGGCTCTCCAGTCCGGCAGGCGCATGTCTTGAATCTACGGCGGCTGATGCATCGCGCCAAGGTTTCGATACATGCGAGCCTTCATCATCCCGACAAGGAACAGTGAACCTGTACAAAGGACGAGGTCGTTCGCGGCCGCCCGCTTGCGCGCCGCGGCAAGGGCCGCGTCCGCATCCGGCCAGGCAGTCACGTCCGCGCACAACGCGCGCGCCTCTGCCAGGTAGGCCTCGGGAGCCAGCGAGCGAGGCGTCTCCAAAGGCGTGAGCTGCACCGAGGCACACTCGGGCAAAAGCGCTCGCATCATCGGCCCCCGGTCCTTGTCCCCTACCACGCCGAAGACGAGGTGGAGGCGACGCCCCGGGTAGAGGTCCTTCAGCGACGCGAGCAGCACCTCCACGCCCGCCGGGTTGTGTGCGCCGTCCAGCAGGAGGATGGGCTGCTGCCCCACCTCCTCCAGGCGCCCTGGCCAGCACGCCGACGCCAGGCCCGCACGCGCGGCCTCGGGTGGCACGGTGACGCGGCGCTCCTGCAAGGCCTCCAGGCAGGCGAGCGCCACCGCCGCGTTCTGCCGCTGATGAGGCCCCCGCAGCGCGACGGACAGCCCATCCAGGGACCAGGTCGCCCCGCGGTACGACAGGCCGCCATCTGGCTGACGCTCGCCCGTGAAGTCACGCCCCTCCAGCCGCACCGGGGCCCCGACTTGCTCGGCCTTGCGGAGGATGGCTTCCAAGGCCTCCGGGGCCTGCCGCGCGACGACACACGGCACGCCCGGCTTGAGGATGCCCGCCTTCTCGCCCGCGATGGCCGCCAGCGTGTCGCCCAAGTACTCCATGTGGTCGAAGGACACGGGGGTAATCGCCGTCACCACCGGGCTGGCGGCGGTGGTGGCGTCCAGCCGGCCGCCCAGGCCCGTCTCCAGCACGGCCACATCCACGCGCACCTGGGCGAAGTGCCACAGGGCGACGATGGTGCCGAACTCGAAGTAGGTCATGGGAGAGGACACGGCGCTGGGGTAGCGCTCCAACACCTCCAGGATGCGCAGGCCGAAGTCCGCGTCGGAGATGTCCTCGCTGTCCACGCGGATGCGCTCGTTGACGCGCACCAGGTGCGGAGACGTGTAGAGCCCCACGCGGTGCCCGGCGGCGTGAAGCGACGCCGCCGTCATGGCACAGGTGCTGCCCTTCCCGTTCGTCCCGGCGACGTGGAGCGCCGGATACCGCCGCTCCGGGTGGCCCAACGCGGCCAGGGCCTCCTGCACGCGCTCCAACCCCAGCTTGATGCCAGAGGGGTTGAGCTTCGTGAAGAAGGCCAGCGCCTCCTCCGGTGTCCGAGGCGCGCTCAGCCCAGCAGCCCCAGGATCTGGCCCAGCTTCGCGCGCAGGTCCTTGCGGTGGACGATGGCGTCGATCATCCCATGGTCCAGCAGGAACTCGGAGCGCTGGAAGCCCTCCGGCAGCTTCTGGCGGATGGTCTGCTCGATGACGCGCGGACCGGCGAACCCGATGAGGGCCTTGGGCTCGGCGAGGATGACGTCGCCCAGCCACGAGAAGGACGCAGCGACGCCGCCAGTGGTGGGGTTGAGCAGCACGGAGATGTACGGCCGCGTGCCGGTGCGGAAGCGGGCGATGGCCGCCGACGTCTTGGCCATCTGCATGAGGGAGAAGATGCCCTCCTGCATGCGCGCGCCGCCCGACGCGGAGAAGACGATGGCGGAGCACTTCAGCTCGTGCGCGCGCTCGAAGACGCGGGCCACCTTCTCGCCCACGACAGAGCCCATGGAGCCGCCCATGAACTCGAAGACGAAGCAGCCCACCGACACCTGGTGGCCCTGGATGCGGCCCACGCCGGAGATGAAGGCATCCGGCTCGCCCAGGTTCTTCCGGGTGGACTTCAGGCGGTCCTTGTACTTCTTCGAGTCACTGAACCCGAGCGGGTCCTGCGGCTCCAGCTCCTTGTCGAACTCCTCGAAGCTGTCGGGGTCCAGCAGCGCCGCCAGCCGCGCGCGAGCCGCCCAGTAGTGGTGGTGCTCGCAGTGCGGACACACCATCCAGTTCTTCTCCAACTCCTGGCGGTAGATGATTTCGTCGCACGTCTCGCACTTCGCCCACAGACCCTCCATGCGGGACGGGCGGGGCTCGGCTTGCGGTTCGGTGTCGACGGCGATGCGCGGCTTCTTCGAGAACCAGGCCATGGGGTGGGCGGGGTTAATCCGGCCGCATTCGGCCGTCAACCCTTCCGTATGGCGCGACGCGTCTACAGCTCGAAGGTATCGCCCAGCTCCAGCACTTCCACCGGCAGCTCGGCCAGCTCCTTCTTGAGCTGCGACACGAAGGCGGGCTTGAGGTGATACAGCAGCACCGAGGCGCCGTTGCGCTCGAACTTCTGGAGTTCCAGGCTCAGCGTGTGCGGCGTGAGGTGGCCGGAGATGTCGGCCAGCGACTGGAGCTTGTTGGGAAAGGACGTCTCCAGCAGCAGCGCCTTGAGGTTCTTCGTCTCGTTCAGCGCCTTCCACAGCTTGTCCGTGGGGCCGGTGTCTCCGCTCATCGCCAGGGCGCTCTTGCCGTTGGAGATGATGAAGCCGCACGACTCCACGGGGTGGCTCACCGGCACGCTCCGCACGGTGTAGGGGCCCACCTGGAAGCTGCTGCCAGCCCGGAACGTCTTGATCTGCAGCACGGGCTTGCGCTTCGTCGGGATGCGGGTGAAGTCCGGCCAGAGCGCGTTGTTGAACATGTTGTCGCGCAGGGCCCGGGCGCACTCGCGCGAGGCGTAGATGGTGACCGGGGTGTCGCGCCGGCCGATGACCAGGTCCGCCATCAGCGGCAGGTCCTTCACATGGTCGAAGTGGCTGTGCCCCACCAGGACGTGGTCCACGCGGCACAGCTCATCCAGCGACAGCGTCCCCGTGAGCGCCCCCGCATCGAGCGCCAGCACGTCATCGACGAGGAAGCAGGTGCTCTTGCAGTTGGGTAGCTCGCCGCCGTGGCAGCCGAGGACTCGCAGCTTCACGCTAGAGGTCTCCGAACTTCCACTTCATCTCCAGGTATTGGAGGAAGTCGTGCAGCCTGGCCGTGTCCGGCACGGTCATCCGGTCCCCGTTCCGCTCGACCAGACCGGAACGCTCCAGCCGGTCCACCACGGCGCGGACCGCGGGCTCGCCCACACCAATCTGGCGCGGCAGTTCCCGCACTGAGAAGTCGATCTCCACACCCTCGTCCAGCGGACGGCCCCGGCTCTGGCAGGCCTGGATGATCTGGTGCACCACCCGGCTGGCCGGGTCGTTGTGCAGCAGGTTCTCGATCTGGGCGTCCGCCTCGGAGAGGCGTTCGGCCAGCTTCTTGATCATCCGGACGGCGATCTCCGCATTGCCGCGGATCATCCCCTCGAACGTCTTGGGGTCGATGACCAGCAGCCTCGCGTCCTCGTTGACCGTGGCCGAGGCATTGCGCGGCTTGTTGGAGATGATGGCCATCTCCCCGAAGAACTCACCGGGGCCCAGGACGGCGAGAACCTTCTCGACGTCACGGACCCGCTTGGAGATGGCCACCCGTCCTGCCTGGATGACGAACATCTCCTTGCCGGCTTCTCCCTCGCGGAAGAGCTCGGTGCCCTGGGGGAACTCCTTGCCGAAACGTTGAAAGAGGGTTTCCTCGGCGCCCATCCTGCAAAGGAGTCAATCAGCCCACACTCGCCCGGTCAAATTCCCTTTTCTGTGCGCGCCGGTGGGACAGCCGACACGCCACGCGAGACACCGGCGCGGGGGCCGGGTAGAAGGCCGCCCGTGGGAACGACCTACAAGCAGTCCGGAGTAGACATCGAGGCCGGCGACGCGTTCGTCGAGCGCATCAAGCCCCATGCCGCGCGCACCATGCGCCCTGAAGTCATGGGCGGAGTGGGCGGATTCGGCGGTCTGTTCGCCCTGCCACCAGGCAAGTACCAGCAGCCGGTGCTGGTGGCCGGCACGGACGGCGTGGGCACCAAGCTGAAGGTGGCCTTCGCCGCTGGACGCCATGGGACGGTGGGCATCGACCTGGTGGCCATGTCGGTGAACGACATCCTCACCTGCGGCGCCGAGCCCCTCTTCTTCCTCGACTATTTCGCCACCGGGCGCCTGGAGGTCGACGACGCCGCCGAGGTGGTGAAGGGCATCGCCCTGGGCTGCGAGCAGGCCGGGTGCGCGCTGCTGGGCGGCGAGACGGCGGAGATGCCGGGCTTCTACGCGCGCGGCGAATACGACCTCGCGGGCTTCTGCGTGGGCGTGGTGGAGCGCGCGGCCATCATCGACGGCAAGAGCGTGAAGCCGGGTGACGCGCTCATCGGACTCCCCTCCTCTGGCCTGCACAGCAACGGCTATTCGCTGGCGCGCAAGGTGCTGCTGGACGACGGAAAGCTGGCCCTGGACGCGACGCCCGAGGGCCTGGACCGGCCGCTCGTGGACGCGCTGCTGGAGCCCACGCGCATCTACGTGAAGGACGTGCTGGCGCTGCTCCAGGCGGTGAAGGTGAAGGGCCTGGCGCACATCACCGGCAGCGGCATTCCGGGCAACCTGCCCCGCTGCCTGCCGGACGGCACGCGCGCGGTGCTGAGTGAGAAGACCTGGCCCAAGCCGCCCATCTTCGACCTCATCGCGAAGCTGGGGAGCGTGGCCCGCGACGAGATGTTCAACACGTTCAACATGGGCCTGGGGCTCATCCTCGTCGTGGCGAAGGAAGACGTCGCCCAGGCGCTGAGCGTGCTGAGCGGCCGGGGCGTGCAGGCCTTCGAGGTCGGCCGCGTGGAAGCAGGCCAGGGTGAGGCCACGGCGGTCATCGACCCATGAGCGGCCAGCGGGTCCGCCTGGGCGTGCTCGTGTCCGGCAGCGGGAGCAATCTCCAGGCGCTGCTGGACGCCTGTGCGCGCGAGGACTTTCCCGCCGAGGTCGCCTGTGTGGTGTCCAACGTCTCCACCGCGTTCGCGCTGGAGCGGGCGCGCAAGGCGGGCGTGACGGCCAAGGTGGTGGACCACAAGGCCCACGCGACGAAGGCGGACTTCGAGAAGGCCCTGCTGGACACGCTGCGCGCGGCGAACGTGGAGTGGGTGTGCCTGGCGGGGTTCATGCGCCTGTTGAGCGCGGACTTCCTGGGCCACTACGCCGGGCGGGTGCTGAACATCCACCCGTCGCTGCTGCCCGCCTTCCCGGGCCTGCATGCGCAGCGACAGGCGCTGGAGCGAGGCGTGAAGGTGGCCGGGTGCACGGTGCACTTCGTGGACGCGGGCACCGACACGGGGCCCATCATCGCGCAGGTGGCCGTGCCGGTACTGCCGGATGACGACGAGAAGACCCTGAGCTCACGAATCCTCGCGGAGGAGCACCGGCTCTACCCGCTGGCAGTGCAGCTCGCCGTGACGGGCAAGGTGACGCTGGACGCTGCCCGCACGCGCGTGGAGGCGCGGGCCACGGTGGGCGAGCTGGCGCTTCGGAATCCTGGCGCGACGGTCGACCCGGCGTGAGCGGAACGAAGACGTTCGACCCGGAGCCGGAGTTCCCCAGCGCCGCATCAGGGGATGACGGCGACGTTCAGCCACTGGAGGCCGCTTTGGTGCCGACCAACGACGGGGTGATCGCCGGCGAGCAGCAGCCCACCGGGCTACTGGGCGGACTTGCGTCCCCACGAGACGAGCAAGGCTCAACCGCCCTGCCCTCGCAGGCCGAACGAATCACCGCGCTCCAGGAAGCTCGCGTGGTGCTGGTCAGTGCCTGCCTCCTGGGCGAGGCGTGTCGGTACGACGGCCGCTCCCAACGCTCCGAGCGCGTCCTCGCGGCGCTGGCGGACAAGGACGTCATCCCCGTGTGCCCGGAAGTGGCCTCGGGCTTGCCCGTGCCGCGCCCTCCCGTCGACCTGCGAGGAGGCACGGGTGTGGACGTCTGGGCTGGGCGCGCAGTCGCAGTGGAGCGCGCCGCGGGCACCGACCGGACGGAGTCCTTCCAACAGGGCGCCCGGCTCGCGCTCGAAGCGGCACAACGCTTCGGCGCGACGGTGGCGCTGCTGAAGGAGAAGAGCCCGTCGTGCGGCAGCCAGCGAGTCTACGAGTCCGGCCAGCTCCGCGCGGGCGAAGGCATCACCACGGCGCTACTCCGCGCGAAAGGCGTCACCGTCCTCAGCGACGAGGACCTCTAGCAACAGTCCCTACCCGCGCGCTGGCACCTTCCACGTGTCGTGAGGCAGCGGCGCGAAGAGCGCCTCCACCATGTCTTCGGTGACTTCCGCCAGCGTGGAGGGCCGCCAGTGCGGCTTGTTGTCCTTGTCCACGAGCACCGCGCGGATGCCCTCACGGAAGTCCGGCCGCGCCGTCATCGACTGGCTGAGCCGGTACTCCACGTTGGCCATCTCGTCGTAGTCGCGGGTGCGCCCCATCCGGAGCTGGCGCAACGTCACCTTCAAGCTGGCCGGGCACCTGTGAAGCAACGTGGCCCACGTCTCCTGGGCCCACGGCGTGCCCTCCAGCTCCAGCGCCTGCTGGATGTCGTCCACGCGCTCGGCCGCGAAGCACCGGTCGATGGCGGCGCGCTGCACCCCGAGTGGCGACGTGCCCGCGTCCGCGTGGAAGCCGGCCAGCACCGTGTCCACCACCGTGCTCGCCGCGCCGGTGCCCCAGGGCGCACCCACCAACGCGTCCAGTACCGCCTCCAGCCGCGCGGACTCCACGTGGTGCGTGGCGTAGCCCAACCACATCGCGTCCGCCGCGCCGCACCGGGCCCCCGTGAGGCCCAGGTACGTGCCCGACTCACCCGGGAAGCGCGGCAGGAACCAGCCGCCGCCCACATCCGGGAAGAGCCCGATGGCCGTCTCCGGCATGGCCAGCACCAGCTTCTCGGTGACGACCCGGTGGGTGCCGTGAATCGACAGGCCCAGCCCGCCGCCCATGCAGACCCCGTCCACCAGCGCGATGAACGGCTTGCCGAAATAGTGGATGCGGTGGTTCAGCCCGTACTCGGCGCGGAAGAACGCGCGCGACAGCCGCTCCTTCTCGTCGACGGACGCGTCCCCCACCGACAGCGCCACCGCGCGTACGTCTCCGCCCGCGCAGAAGGCTCGGCCGCCCGCCCCCCGGATGACCACGGCCTGGATGGACGGGTCCGCCGCCCAGGCGTCGAGCGCCGGGTGCAGCTTGCGGCACATGCCCAGGGTCAGCGCGTTCAGGGCCTTGGGCCGGTTCAGGGTCACCACGCCTACCGCACCACGCGTCTCGAGCAGAAGGTCGTCCGTCATGGCGCCGGGGATATCAGGCGAGCAGCCCCTTGGGTGGATTCATTGGTCCACCGCGGGGACAGACGCGCTATGGGGAACGCATGACCTCCGCACTGGCGCCCCTGCGTGCCGTCGTCTTCGACATGGACGGCACCCTCGTCGACAACATGCAGTTCCACAACGAGGCCTGGGTCTCGTTCGCCCAGAAGCTGGGCTTGCCGCTGACCGCGAACGACTTCCAGAGCCGCTTCGCCGGCAGGAAGAACGAGGAGATCATCCCCGAGCTGCTCGGCCGCCCGGTGGCCCCGGATGAAGTGGAGCGCATCGCCGAGGAGAAGGAGAACCACTACCGAACCCTGTACCGGCCGCACCTGAAGCTGCACCGGGGCGCGGCGGCCTTCATCCAGCGCTTGAAGGAGGCCCACGTCCCGGCGGCCATCGCCACCGCGGCGCCCCAGGGCAACCGCGAGCTGGTGCTGGACGGGCTCGGCCTCCGTCCCCTCTTCGCGAGCATCGTCGGTGCCGAACAGGTGACGCGCGGCAAGCCCGCCCCGGACATCTTCCTGGCCGCCGCCAAGGCGCTGGGCGTGGCCCCCACCGAGTGCCTCGCCTTCGAGGACGCCGTCCTGGGCATCATGTCCGCCCGCGAAGCCGGCATGACGGTGGTGGGATTGACCACCGCCGCGCCGGAAGCCGACCTCCGCAAGGCCGGCGCGCACTGGGTGGTCCAGGACTTCACCCAGCTGCCCCCTGCGCTGGAGCAGCGCCTCTTCAGCGCCCAGGCCCGCTGATCCGCCCTCCGCGGGCGCGCCGTGGTGAAAAGGGCGCCAGCGGCGAGCACGTTGTGTAGTGTTGCCCGCCTCATGGCGACGTCCTCTGCCAAGCTCAAGCTTCCCGCCGGGCCGTCCCGGCATGTCTACGACGTCATCGTGCTCGGCAGTCAGCTGGGCGGTGCGCTCGCGGCGGCCCTCCTGGCGAAGCGCAACCACCGCGTCCTGCTGGTGGAGCACGACGGCATGGGGCCCGGTTACGAGCACGGCGGCTATGTGCTCCCCTATGCCCCCTTCGTCGCTCCGCCGCTCAAGGCCATGCCCGCGGTGGAGGAGGCCCTCACGGAGCTGGGCCTCAACGCCAACGTCCAGCGCACGCTGCGGCCCCACGCGCCGGAGCTGCAGCTCCTCATGCCTCGCAGCCGCCTGGACCTCCATGGCGATGCCGCCCGCCGCAAGGCCGAGGTGACGCGCGAGCTGGGCGAGGAAGGCGAATCCCTCTTGGGCGCCCTGGCCGGCGCCGCCGCGCAGCACGAAGCCAGTGATGCCTTCTTCAAGGCGGGCCCCGCCCTGCCACCGGACGGCTTCTTCGAGGGCTGGGGCCTGAAGAAGCTCATCCGGGCCCATCCCGGCCTGGAGACGCCGCCCCGGCTCACGGGAGACAGCGCTTCGGTGTCCCTGGTGCGGGGGCTGCTGCCCTTCGTCACCCACCTGGACCGTCCGGAGGCGCCCTTGGCGCTGACTCGGGCCATGTCCCAGGTGCTGTCGGCGCCTTCCTACTTCCCCGGAGGCCATGAGGGCCTGCGCGAGCTGCTCGCCCGCCGCGTGGCGGAGCTGGGCGGAGACGTGCTCGGGCGCGACAACCCGACGGGCTTCATCGTGGAGGAGCTGGCCTTCGACGGCAGCAAGTTCGCGGGCATGAAGCTGATGCGCTCGGACACCATGTACCGCGCGTCCTGCCTAGTGGCGGCCACGGACGCGGGCGCGCTGCGGCGGCTGGTGACGGACAAGAAGCACCACCGCGGCCTGCTGGAGCACCTGGACCAGTCCAACACCAAGGCCCTGCTCTTCACCGTGAACTGGGTGGTGCCGGAGTCGGCGCTGCCCCGCGGCCTGGGCGAACTGGCCCTGCTGGACACGGGGGACGCGGAGCTGGGGCCCGTGCTGATCCAGGTCCACCCCGCGCGCGCGGCCCCGGCGCACGGCGGCAAGGAGGCCAAGGCGACGGAAGGGCTGCGCGTGGTGTGCGCGGGCGCCTTCGTCCCGGCCTCGGCGCGAGATCTGGGCGAGGAGCACCTCCAGGGCCTGGCGACGCGCATCGACGAGCACCTGGACGCGCTGATGCCCTTCACCGCCCAGCACCGCGTGCTGCGCTCGGCCCCCTACCTGGACGCCGGCGGAGTCCGTGGCAGCCGGCTGATGCCGCACCCCTTGTTCAGCTTCGAGTCGGAAGCCGTCCTGGGCGTCACGGGTTTGACTCAGCGCACGCCGGCCAAGAACATCTTGCTCGCCAACCGCGAAGTCCTCCCCGGGTTGGGGCTGGAAGGCGAGCTGCTCGCGGGCATCCGGGCCGCGCGGCTGGTGCAGGATATGTTGAAGAAGAAGGATCCGCTCAAGGGTTGATCCTGGATCTAAGGCTGGATTTCCAGGCCGTTATCTGGCAGGTTCCGCCGCTCTTATAATCGGCAGGCGTCCAACGCCCCAGTTTTCAAGGAGTTAGAGGTCATGGCGTGGAAGTGTGACTTGTGTGGCAAGCGTCCGCTGGTGGGTAACAACGTCAGCCACGCGAACAACAAGACCAAGAAGCGGACCCTGCCGAATCTCCAGAAGATCCGGGCCAGCGTTCAGGGCAGCACCCAGCGCGTTCTCGCGTGCACCCGCTGCATCAAGGCGGGCAAGGTGACGAAGGCCGCTTGAGGTCCTCTCGCTCGAGGGAGGGCATGACGCGCGTCTCACCACCGCGACTGCCCCCCACGAGCGGTTTCATTCCGTGTGGACGCCGCATCCCTGCTTGGTTTTCGAGCAGCGCGGTGGTTCGCCGGTGGCATGACGTATTGGCCGCCATTCGTGCGGTTCGTGCCGTATTCCTCTCCAGGGAAGCGGTGTGAGCCGTCGCGGATGCCTTGCGGGCACGCATCCTGGCGAGCCTGCCTTGAGCCCGTGGCCTCACCCCCAGCGCTGAACCTCGCGGACCTGGGGTGAATGTCTCGCCGTCAACTGGCGCGAGGTGTCCAGTCGTTCTAGGTAAGCTGACACCGTGAGCAGCGTCAATCTGATGGCCCGTGAAGTGGCCGCGAAAATCGTTTTCTACGGACCGGGCCTTTCCGGGAAGACGACCTCGCTGAGGAAGATCTACGAGACTGTCCGCCCCGCACACCGCGGCGAGATGATGTCCATCGCCACGGAGGGGGACCGGACGCTCTTCTTCGACTTCCTTCCCGTGAAGGTGGAGCGCGTGGGCGACTGCTCCGTGCGACTGGCGCTCTACACCGTGCCGGGCCAGGTCTTCTACAACGCCACCCGCAAGCTGGTGCTCCAGGGCGCCGACGGCGTGGTCTTCGTGGCGGACTCGCAGCCGGAGGCCATGGACGCCAACCGCGAGTCCCTGGCCAACCTGGAGGAGAACCTCTTCGAGCACGGCACCCGCCTGGACCGCTTCCCCCTGGTGATGCAGTGGAACAAGCGGGACCTGGACGGCGTGCTGCCGGTGGAGGTGCTCCGCAAGGAACTCAACCCCCGAGGCGTCCCGGAGCTGGAGACGTCCGCCGCCAATGGCCGCGGGGTGCTCGACACGCTCAAGGCCATCACCCGGCTGGTCATCAAGGACCTGCGCGCCAAGCGCATCGTCCCGCCGCCCCGCCCCACCGCGAGCGCACAGCCCGCGGGGCTGGAGGCCCAGCTCACCCAGCACCTGCAGCACCGGCAGCAGCCCGGCGCCGCCGCGTCCCAAGCGGTGCAGGGTGGCGGCCCGGTGCCTCGCGTGGCCCCGGTGGCCGTCATGCCGCCTCCGCGCGTGGAGCCGACGCCCATCCCCGCGCCCCAGCCCGGACCGAAGCTGCTGGGCGCCGCCAGCGCCCTGGCGCCGGGCGACATGTTCGACCATGCCCGCGCCGCCGAGGCCGCGTTCATGACGGGGGACTACGCCACCTGCGTCACCGCCTGCACCGACGCCATCCGGCGCGCGCTGGCCTTCGCGGGCGAGGGCTCCCTGGGACAGCAGGCCTTCCTGCTCCGCGTAGACGGCGCCGACCTGCTCCGGCTCCAGGGGCTGGCCACGCAGCAGCACCTGCGCGTGGATGACGCCGCCTTCTCCCTGTACGTGATGATGCAGGTCTTCATCCGCCTCAACGCGGTGGGCCTGCCCAACGGGGAGTAAGTAGCCTCCGCCCCGCTCAGCGCGGGAAGACGAGCTGCAGCAGCCCCATGCGCTGCAGCTTCGCCAGCGTCTTCAGCGTCTCCAGCTCTCGCGCTGGACTGGCCAGCACCAGCGTGGACACGTCCCAGGTGCCATTCACCAGCCCGGCAATCTGCCGCTCCTCGGGCTTGAGCAGCGCCTGCCCCTGCGGGTCGTGAATCATGAGGGGCACCATCAGGGGCGGCATGTCCGAATAGAGCGCCGCCACGTGCTCGCGCTGCACCAGCCGGGCGAATTCGCGCACGCGCCGGTCCGCCGGGTCGCTGGCCAACAAGGACGCGCAGACAATGCCCGCGGCGTCGTACTGGCCCTCGCGCATCAGCACCGCGCCCTTCTCCAGCATCTCCGCCACCGGATCCGCCTCCACCTGCGGCGCCCCGTCCACCTCCACCAGCTTCGACCGCAGCAGTTCGTGCACGCGCCGGGTCACCGAGGAGCGGGACACGCCCATGGACAGGCGCAGCCGTCCCAGGTTCTGCGGCGACGTGCACAGCCCCAGGATGATCCGGTGCATCAGGGGCTGGCTCGGGCTCGGCGGCGCCAGCGCGCGCACGCTGAGCGCGTCGATGGGCAGCGCCTTGTCCACGTCGGGCTGCTCATCCACCCACCGGAGCGACTCGAAGAGCAGCTCGCGGATGCCCATGTCGGACGGCACCCAGTCCTCACCGGAGCGGTCCGCGTCCTCCGTCCAGTGGAAGGTGCCGCGGCCGGCGATGGTCAGGTCCGTCATCGCGGCGAACAGCTCCTCACGGCCCAGGTCCCGAATCCACCGCGCCTGGATGCCGTGGATGTCGAACGCGGCGTCCACGTCCGGCGTGCGCGCCAGCTCGTCGAAGCCAGCCAGCACCTTCGTCCCCGACGCCAGCTTGGACAGCGTGAGCAGCCGCGCCACGCGTCCGCGCAGTCCTTCGGCCGCGGTGGCACCCACCTGGCCAGAGAGAAGGAAGAGCTTGCGCTCGCCGGCTTCCCAGGAGAGCTGGAGCGTCCCCGTCTTGCGGGAGCTGTCCAGCCATTGAAGGAACTCGGGAAGCGGATAACTGAAGAGGTCGCCGTGGAGGGCCATGCGTGTCGGATTCGAGGATACAGTCCCCAGCCGTGCGCGTCGCGCTCCTGTTCATCGATGGTGTGGGGATTGGCCGGAAGGACCCGGCCGTGAATCCGCTCGCCCACCGGGAACACCTGCTATCCCACTTCGAGGACGCCCCCAGCCCGCCCCTCCCCTACGGAGGCCGCTGCATCCCCACGGACACCACCTTCGGCGTCCCCGGCCGGCCCCAGTCCGCGTCCAATCAGACGGCCATCCTGACGGGAGACCCGGCCCCCGCGCTGCTGGGCCGCCACGTCCTCGGCTACCCCAACGCGCCGCTGCGGGGGTTGATGGCGGACCGCTCCATCATCCGGCGGCTGGGCGCGGCGGGCCGCACCGCCACCTTCGCCAACGCCTATCCCGCCCCCTATCTGGACGCGCTGGAGGTCCCCCGCCGGCCCAGCACCTCCCCGCCGGAGCTCGTCCTGTCCCCGGAGTCGCGCCGCAAGGTGAAGCCCTCCGCCTCCAAGCTGGCCTTCGCCGCGGGGGGCATCCCCCTGCGGACGCTCGATGACGCCCGCGCCGGGGACGGGCTCACCCACGACATCACCGGCGCCAGCGCCCGTGCCTACGGACTGCCCGCGCCGGAGCGCACGCCCGAGGAAGCCGCCGCCGTGTTCTGGGACATTGCGTCAGCCGCGGACTTCACCTTCTTCGAGCACTACCTGGCGGACGAGGCCGGTCACGCCCAGGACTGGACGGCCGCCCTGGCCGCGCTGGACGCGTTCGACGCCTTCACCCGCGCGTTGGTGGCCACGCGCCCCGCCGACGCCCGGGTGCTCGTCTGCAGCGACCACGGCAACGTGGAAGACCTCTCCACGCGGGGACACACGCTTCACCCCGTGCCCGTGCTCTACTTCGGCCCACCCGCGCCCGAGGTGGAGTCCTTCTCCACCGTGGCCGATGTCGGACGCGCGGTGGTTCGCTGGTTGGGTGCGGAGTGAGTCAGGAGTCACCAGCAACGAAGGGCCGTCGCGGCAGTCCCGGCTGGGCAGCGGTGCTGCTCGGCGTGAGTCTGCTCACCGGCTGCTACGCATCCCAGAGCGCCCGCGTGCTCGTCGGCAAGGGCACCGGCGCCGGCATTGACGTCGAATACCAACCGCGCGACACCGAAGCGGCCGTGCAGGTGAAGCTCGCCGTCGAACGCGCCATTCCCCGTCTCCAGCGCTGGGGCACCTTCGACGACCCCGTCACCATCGTCGTGCACCCCAACCACGCGGCGCTGGAGCGCGCCGCCAACCGCCCGGGGCATGACTTCCTCCGCGCCTGGGCGCGCTACGAGCAAATCGAGCTGCAGAGCCCTCGAACCTGGACGGCCCGAGGCGCCAGCCAGGGCCAGGTGGACGAACTGCTGCTGCACGAGCTCACCCACAGCCTCATGTACCAGGTGGCCTCGGACCGGCTCGGCTGGACACGCAAGCGGATTCCCCTGTGGTTCCGCGAAGGCATGGCCTCCTACACCGCCGAACAGGGCTACCGCGTCTCCAGCCTGGACGACCTGGAGCACTACTGGCGCCAGCACCCCAACGCCGACCCCTTGTCGCAAGCCGACGCGCTCTACCAGTCCGAGAGCGGCGTCGTGTATGGCGCCGCCCACCACGCCTTCACCTTCCTGGCGCGCCGCTATGGCGAGGACACCATCCGGAACGTACTGCGCGGCATGAGCCAGGGCCCGGACTTCGACAGCGCCTTCCAGCGTGCCGTGGGCGTCACCCAGGAGAGCTTCCTCCAGGACTTCCGCCGGTACGTGCGCCTGCGCGGCTTCAAGGGCGCCAGGCAGCTCCACCCGGCGCGCCCCCGGCCTGCGAGCCCCATGCCTGTCGCGCCCTCACCTACCCCTCAGTAAGGCGCGACTGGGGCACGGAGCGTGGCTACGGCTTCGCCGCCGGGGACTCCAGCGCCGCCGGGCTGGTGAGAATCGGCGGGCGGTCCTTCCCCTCCATGGTGCGCTGGAGCTCCAGTTCCTGCAGCAGCATGGCCGGCGCCACGGTGGACACCGGGACGTTGCCACTCTCCGCGCCGCAGAAGCCGTTGAAGACGCCGGGCTTCTGCCCCGAGGCGAGGATGCGGTTCACCGCCGACAGCGGCGTGCCCACGATTTCCACGCCGCGCACCAGCGTCTCCTTCCCCGTCTTCACATCCACCCGGTACACCATGCGCGGCACGCCCTTGAAGGCCTGGTAGCCGTAGCCAGACGTGTTGGTGTTGCCCCCGGTGATGTCGCGGATGATGAGGCCAAACGGCTTGCCCTGACGCTTCGCCTCGGCAATCAGACGCTTTTTCAGCTCCGCGTCGCTCACGCCGTTCGTGCTCTCCACCATCAGGTTCGCCATGCGCGCCACCGGCTTCAGGTTGCCCTGGCTGCGGCCGTGGCCGTTCGACTGGAGGAAGCCTTCCACCGGCCTGCGCCCCTGGAGGTAGTTGCGCAGCACGCCCTTCTCCACCAGCGTCACCCGCTGGCCGCGCACGCCCTCCTCGTCGAAGAGGTAGTAGCCGTTGAGCGGCTCGTTCTGGAGCACGCGCCGCGTCGGGTCGTCGTGGATGGAGATGAACGACGGCAGCACCTGCTTGCCCACCTGGCCCTTGAACGTCTTGCCCTCGTTGTCACCTTCCTGCCGGTCTCCCTCCAGCCGGTGCCCCACCGCTTCGTGGAAGAGCACCCCGGCCGCTTCCGGAGCGAGGATGGCGGGCCCCGTGTACGGGTCGATGGCGGGCGCCGCGCGCAGGGCCAGCAGCTCCTGGATGACGTCATCCGCCGCCTTGTTCAGGCGCGCCACGTCCGGCAGCCCCGCTTCGGTGGGCACATAGAAGTTGCGCGAGTTGTCCAGCAGTTGCCCGTCTGGCGCCCGGGTGACGGCGGAGACATGCAGGCCATACAGCGTCTCCTCGGTGATGATGCGGCTGCCTTCCGAGGACACGAACAGCCGCGTCACCTTGTCCTTGGTGACGCGCACCTCCGAGTCGAACAGCTCCGGGTGCGCGTTGAAGCGCGCCGACACGTCGCGGGCCACCTTCACCCAGCGCTCGCGGTCGAACGGAGCCTCCACCGGCGGCTCCACGTGCTTCACCGGCTTCTCGCGCGTGAAGGACGGCGGACGCTTCGGGTCCTCCACCGCGTAGACGTTCTCGCCCTTCTTCTTCAGGTACTGGAACAGCGCGGACTTGTACTTCTCATCGGTGATGAGCCACAACGAGGTGCGCAGCGCCAACGGCGAGTCGTCCAGCGGCCCTTCCTTGCGCGACACGTAGCTGGTGCCCTTGGTTGAAAAGCTGAACTCCAGCCCCTCCGCCACCGAGCTGTCGAAGTCGTAATCACCGACGCGCACGTCCACGTACAGCTTCCGCTCACGGTAGCCGTCGTCCATGAACAGCGCCCCATAGCGCGCGGAGATCGCGTGCTGCTCGTAGTCCTTGAGCTGGTAGCTCATGAAATACGGGGGTTCGTGGTTCTGCATCTTCAGCTGCTGGTGGTTGCGCGCCAGCTCAGCGGACATCGCCTCGAGCAGCTTCACGCGCGCATCCGGCACGGGCGCCGCCGCCGTCAGCAGCGCCGAGAGTGCCAGCAGGGGCAACACGGTTCGAAGGAGGGATTGCACGGCCCCGACACTAGCCCATCCCTTCCACGATACGAGCAGCTCCACGCTCACGGATGCCGCGAAGGCGGAATCCGTGAACGAGGGGCCCCCCGCACGGAGGGTCGGTTTCCGAGCGGGCGGCGAATGACTGTCAGGCCTTCGTCACTTTCTCACGACCCTTGCTGACACCCTTGGTGGCATTGCGCGTGTCGACGACGACCTTCGCGCGGTCCACCAACATGGCGTAGTCGATGTCCGAGTGGTCCGTGAGGATGAGGACCGCGTCGTACTGGCCCAGCGTCTCCGGCTTCAGCGGCACGGACTTCATCTCCATGTTGAAGCCGTGGCCCTTGTGCAGCTCGGGGACGTACGGGTCGTGGTACGACAGCTCCGCGCCCTTCTCCGCCAGCAGCGTCATGACGCGCAGCGACGGACTCTCACGCATGTCGTCGATGTCCTTCTTGTACGCCGCCCCCAGGCAGAGGACCTTCGCGCCGTTGAGCGTCTGCTTGTTCTTGTTCAGCGCCTCCATCGTGCGCTGCACCACGTAGTACGGCATCTGCCAGTTCACCTCGCCGGCCAGCTCGATGAACTTGGTGTGGAACTCGTACTCGCGCGCCTTCCACGTCAGGTAGAACGGGTCGATGGGGATGCAGTGCCCACCGAGGCCCGGGCCCGGGTAGAAGGGCATGTAGCCGAAGGGCTTGGTGCTCGCGGCCTGGATGGCCTCCCACACGTCCACGCCCATGCGGTCGCAGAGCATCTTCATCTCGTTGACCATGGCGATGTTGACGCAGCGGAAGATGTTCTCCAGCAGCTTGGTCAGCTCCGCCACGCGGGTGGAGGACACCGGCACCACTTCCTTCAGCGCGCTGCCGTAGAGGGCCGCGGCCATCTCGGAGCACTCGGGCGAGTAGCCACCGACAATCTTCGGAATCGTCTTGGTGTTGAAGCTCTTGTTGCCCGGGTCCTCGCGCTCGGGGCTGAAGGCCAGGTAGAAGTCCTTGCCTGCCTTGAGGCCGTTCTTCTCCAGCAGCGGCTTGAGCACCTCCTCCGTCGTCCCCGGGTACGTGGTGGACTCCAGGATGAAGAGCTGTCCAGGACGCACGTGCGGCGCGAGCGCCTCACCCGTCTGGATGATGTAGCTCATGTCCGGCTCACGCGACGCGGTGAGCGGCGTGGGCACGCAGATGATGACGCAGTCCATGTCCTTCGCCTTGGCGAAGTCCGTGGTGGCCTTCAGCTTGCCCGACTTGCTCAGCTCCGCCAGCGGAGCGCCGGGGATGTGCTTGATGTAGCTCTCCCCCTTCTCGATTTTGTCGATCTTCCGCTTGTCGACGTCGAGCCCCATGACGGGGAAGCCCGCCTCCGCGAACGCCATCCCCAGCGGAAGACCGACATAGCCAAGCCCGACCACACCCACCCTCGCGTCCCGCTTCTTGATGCGATCCAGAAGCGGGCTGCTCACCATCACCCTCATCGTCCTCACCTCTCCTGATGCGACGTGCCGTTAAGACGGTCACGCCCCGACCCGACACTCAGCGGAAAACGACCACCCACCTCAACCACGCCGGAGGCGTCACCTGCCCCCGGAACTCCACCGCCAGCGACGGCACCACCCGCCCGTACCCTGGCGAATACTTCGACGGCACCAACCGCGCCGTCAGTCCCTTCTCCAGCACCACCCAGGCGAGCGGGGCCCCTTCCGGCCCCAGCTCCACCACGAGCGGCTCGAACGACACCGGCTCCTCCATCACACGACCCGCGCGTGACAGGACCTGCACCTGAGGCGACACCACTCGCGCCTGTTCATCTGGCAGATGGAATCTGCCCACCACGTCATGCCGGCCCGTGCCCACGAAGCGGTCACGTCCGGCCAGAGCGCGCTCGCCCCGGTCCAGCCGGAACGTGCGCTCGATTCCCACCGGCGCGGGCAGCCGGCGGTAGCCGTCATGCCGCACCAACAGCCTGTCCACTGACTTCCCCGGCAGGAAGGCCACCACCCGCGCCCGAGCCTCCTCCGGCAGCGCGAACAACCGCGCCTCATCCAGGGGCGCCTGCTCCGCGCCATCCACCTGCACCGTGTTGTGCGCGGCCGTTCCGCGGAACCAGTTCCGCAACGCGGGCTCTCGCGTATAGGTGCCGGTGCCCGGATCCACGATGACGGGACGCCCGTCGACGTGGAGTTCGAAAGAGAGTTTGTCGTTGTGGCTGTGCCCCCCGACACCGCCTTGTCCCTGCTTGCCGGCGCTGACAGTGATGACGACACCCGCGCCGCGCAAGATGTGAAAACCACCCTCCGGAAAGCTCACCGACACGGGCGCTGGCGCGGGCGCGAGCGCGGCGAAACGCGCCTGCCCGGCGCGGCCCAGCAGCCACGCGGCCTCGTCCACGAACTCGCC
This sequence comes from Myxococcus sp. AB056, assembly GCF_006547365.1. Taxonomy (NCBI): domain Bacteria; kingdom Pseudomonadati; phylum Myxococcota; class Myxococcia; order Myxococcales; family Myxococcaceae; genus Myxococcus; species Myxococcus sp. AB056. Next base: position 41,184 of record NZ_VHLB01000009.1, read on the forward strand.
GCCGCCCAGGCCCGCATCGCCGAAGAGCGCCGCGCCCAGGCCCACCAGATAGCCGTGCGCGTTGTCCTCGCGATCGCGCAGCGGGAAGACGCGGCCGGAATCATTGTCGCCAATCTGTGGCGCCAAGCCCTGCTCGGAACACCACGCGCGCACGGCGTGGAACATGCGACGCAGCCGGGACTCGTACTTGGGCCCCAGTGGCACACCCGCGCCGCGCGCGGCGAGGTACGCCAGCGTGAACAGCTCCACCGACAGGCGATGATAGGGAATGGAGCCCTCGAAGGACGTGCCCTCGAGGTGCACCTGCTTCTCCATCTGTTCGCGCACCCCCCCCACCGCCAGCGACACCTGCTGCGACGCGCCCGGCAGCTCCGGGAAGAGCAGGCCCACCACCAACAGGCCCACGTAGTTGGAGACCAGGTGGTTGTTGGGCACCGCGCCGCGGTCCTCCAGGTGGGCCTCCACCCAGGCGGTGTGCTCGGCCAGCGCGCTCAGCACCGGCACCAGGAAGTCCGGCCGGGTCACCGCGGGCGCGGTGGAGAACATGGCCAGCGCCTGCGCCAGGTTCGCGGCGCGCAGCGCCACCTCCATGGGGCACGTCCAGTGCACGCCCTGCCCCACGGGGTTCGCCTGGAGGAAGTCCAACACCTGCGCCACGAAGGCATCCGCCAGCCGCGCGCGCACGTCAGCGGCCGTCTCCACCCAGTAGCCCTGGCCCAGCGCCACGACGCTGTCGAGCCGCCCCATCACCCACGGGTACTTCGGGTCGCTCCCCGCCACGGCGAGCGACAGGCGCTCCACGGGCTCCACCGGATAGCGGTGACCACTCACCGGATCCAGGGACCAGTCCACGGGACGGCCCTCGCCGAAAACCACCGGGGTGCCGAAGACGTCCCACTCCTGGCGAAGCGCGGCCTGGGCACGGGCCCGCGCGCGCTCCAGGCCGCCGGGCACCGAGGCGAGCGCCTCCAGCACCGACGCGCGCTGAGAGACTTCACACCAGATGCGTGAGCTGCGCTGGCCCAGCGCCAGCTCCACCAGCTCCACGCCATCCGTCGCGCCGTAGCACTCGAGGAGCTGCACCTCGTCCGCGCGCTCGCGCCGACGATAGAGTGCCTGCCGCGCCACACCTTGGACACGCCGCACAGCGCTGCGCGCCAGTCCGCCTGGTGCAAGTCGAGCGATCGCCGCGTAGTAATCGAGAGTCCCCATTCGCCCCTTCCGCCACCCGTGACGGATGCCGTTAGCAAGTGCCTGGCCAGGAGCTGTTTCTTAGGAGTTGAGCGGGGTTGCGCGGCGCCTCCGTACCCCCTGACGGTAAAAAGTGGGGGGCTCACACGCCCTGAAGGGAAAAGGATTTCCGATTCGCGGGCGTCCGGCGCCCTCCCTGGGCAGTGTTGCGGCGCGTGCGTGGCGTGCCCATACCTTCCCGCGTGCTGGCAGGTGCTTGGACGGGGTGGCGCATCGGCAGCGAGTCCGATGCAGGGGTGGAACAGGCGCTCGTGGAGGTTGCCGAGCGTGCCTTCCGCTGTGGTGCTCGTGCGGGATTGGAGTCCCTGGTACGCGAGGCCCAGCGGATGACGGGGGCTTCCGGAGCGGCTTTCTATGACGGACGCGTCTGTGTCGCGGCGACAGGGGTCGTCACGGCCACGCGCGCCCGGGGAAGGATGCGTCGTCGGCCGGCCCTGGTGGTGTGGCCCGAACGGCCCACCGACCGGGATGCGCGGGTGCTCGCGCGAATGTCGGCGTTCGGCGCCGTGCTGCTCGCGGCGCATGCCCGGGAGTCGGACGCGGCGGCGCGGCACGTGCAACTGCTGAAGACGCAGCGGCGATTGGAACGGCGGGTGGTGAACCAGGAGCACCGGCGCTCCCGGGCGTCACACGACCTCAGGACACCATTGATGGTCATCAAGGGATACGTGGACATGATGCTGAAGGGAACGGCGGGCGGGCTGACGGCCCCCATCCAGCGCTACCTGGAGCGGCTGCGCCGCTCGGCGGACGACCAGAGCGCCATCATCGAGCGCCGGCTGGCGAAGGTGCAGGACGAGGGCGTGGAGGACCTGCGCCCCCTGCTGCGCACGGCCTTCATCCCCGCCGCGCGCGGCCCGCGCGTCGTGGACACGACGATGACGCTCCCGGACCGGCCGGTGGCCATTCCGGGCTCCCGCGATGACGTGGAGCTGCTGGTGCGCGCGCTGGCCCGCGCGGTGGCGGCGTCGGGCGCGCCCACGGCGGTGCGCGTGGAAGCCGTGGGGGACGCGGGCGCGTGGCAGCTGCGCGTCAACATCCGCGGCGGCAAGGCGCTGCCGGAGAAGACTGTCACGCTGCTGCGGCACCTGACGCAGCGGCTGCGCGGTGGCCTCTCGTTGCCGGAGGAGACCGGCAACGGCTGGGTGGTCCACCTGCCGGTGGATGACACCGTGCCCGTGGCGCCTCGCGACGCGTGAGGCGCGGCGCCGTCAGGACACGGGCAGCAGCTGGCGCACCAGCTCCAGCAGGCGGCCTCGCTCCACCTCGCGCTTGACGAGGTACCCGTCCGCGCCCGCCTCCAGACCGGCGGCGCGGTCCTCGGGACTGTCGAGCGACGTCACCAGGATGATGGGCGTGCGGTGCAGCTGCGGGTGCGACTTGATTCGCCGCGCCAGCCCCACGCCGTCCAGCCGGGGCATCTGCCAGTCGCTGACCACCAGTTGGCAGGGCGTGCGCTCCAGGATGCCCCACGCCTCTTCACCGTCCGCCGCCGTCACCACCGGGTAGCCGGCAATCTCCAGCAGCGACTTCATGGCGAAGCGCGTGGTGAGCGCGTCGTCACACACGAGGATGCGAGGCCGCGCCGTCTCGCGAGCCACCGAGCGCGTCTCTGGCCGCGCCGCGCGCACCAGCTCCGCCGCGTTGAGCACCGGCACCACGCGGCCGTCGTCCAGCACCGCCGCGCCCGCCAGGTGCCGCACGCCCTTGAGGTGGCGCCCCAGCGAGCGGACGACAATCTCCTGCTGCCCCACCACCTCGTCGATGGCGAACAGCACCTTGTCCTCGCCCACCGTCAGCAGCGCGGCGGCCTGCACGTTCCCGGAGTCCAGCGCCAACGGCAGCCGGGGCAGGCCAATGGCCTCCGCCAGCGGCAGGAACGTGAGCTGCTCCCCATCCAGCCGCGCCACCACACGGCCCGCCACGGTGCCCACGTCGTCCGGGTTCAGCCGGAGGATGCGATTCACGCTGTCGGAGGGAATGGCGGACACCGTGGTGCCCGTGCGCACGAGCAACCCCAACGCCGCGGCCAGCGTCAGCGGCAGGTCCACGGTGAAGCGCGTGCCCCGGCCCGCCGTGAAGGCCACGTCCACCGAGCCCTGGAGCCGTTGCGCCGTCGCCTGCACCACATCCAGGCCCACGCCCCGCCCGGACGTCGCGGACACCTGCTCCCGCGTGGAGAAGCCTGGCTGGAAGATGAGCCGCGCCGCCTGCGCGTCCGACAGCTTCTCCGCCTCATCGGCCGGCAGCAGCCCCCGCCGCACCGCCGTGGCGCGCACCCGGCTGGGCGACAAGCCGGAGCCGTCATCCTCCACCACCACCGCGATGCGCGAACCCCGAGGCTCCACCCGAACCGTCAGGCGCCCCGCTTCGGGCTTGCCCGCGGCCCGCCGCTCCTCGGTGGACTCCAGGCCGTGGTCGATGGCGTTGCGCACCAAGTGCAGCAGCGGGTCCTTCAGCGCGTCGAGGATGCGCCGGTCCAACCGGACCTCGCCACCCGACAGTTCCAGCGTCACCTGCTTGTCCAGCCGCGCGGACGTCTCGCGCACGGTGCGCCGCAGCGGCTCCAGCACCTGCGAGGCCGGCACCATGCGCAGGTCGCGCAAATCATCGCGCGCCACCTGGGCCACCAGCGTGAGCTGCTCACCGTCGCGGTGCGACTCCTTCGTCAGCTCCAGGAGCTGCTTCTGCAGTCCGCGCATCTGCGTCACGCCCGCGCGGAGCGGCTCCAGCGCGGGACCGCCGCCCGCCATCGCGAGCTGCGACGACGCGCGCTCCAGGTGCATCAGCACCTCGCGCATGCCGTCCATCAACACGCGGTGCGCCGCGCCACGCCGCGTCTGCTGCGCGCGTCCGGCCAGGAGCAGCTCCACCTGAAGCGCGATGGACTCCAGCGTCTTCACCGACACTCGCACCGTCTGGTCCGCCGGTCCGCGGGACTCCGTCGTGGCCGCAGCCCCCGCGGGCCCCTGCGCCGCCGCGCCATCCACGGGCGCGGGAGACGGCGACGCGCGCAGCGAATGGACGGCGCGAGCCACCGCCCCTGCTCCACCCTCGGCCTCCAACGCCGTCCGCAGGTCCACCAGCGTGCCAGCCACGTCCGATGCGGCCAGCCCCGCGGAGTCACCGCCCGGCTCCATGCGCGTGAAGCCCAGCGCCGCGGCTTCCGCCAGCGTGGCCACTTTCTGCGCCCCGGCGGACTCGGCGGACGTCTTCAACGTGCGGGCCCGCTCCACCGCCGTGCGCACCACCGCCGCCCGGTCCGGCACATCCGGCGAGCACAGCGCGCTCAACCCCGCTTCGAGGAGGTCCAACACCTCCAGCCCCTGCGCGGCCGCGCCCGAGGCCGCCGTCTGGGGGATGGCCTCCGCGGACTCGTGGCCCAGGGCGGCCAGCAGCGAGGACAGTCCTTCCACCACGGGCGACTGGCCGGCGTCGCCACGGGCCATGGCGCCTTCGATGGCGGAGAGGCCGCGCAGCATGGCCTCCACCGTATCGCGGGGCAGCCGCTCCTCCTGATTGAAGGTGGCCAGCCCGTCCTCAATGGCGTGCACCACCTGCTCGATGTCGTCCAGGCCCAGGCTGGCCGCGGAGCCCTTGAGGCTGTGGACCAGCCGCTTGAGCGACGGGAGCAGGTCCGGCTCGCGCCCCTGCGCCGGGCCCTCCAGCCCCAACACCTTCGACCCGATGGCTTGAATCTGCTCGCGCGTCTCCGCGGAGAACACCGGCCAGATGCTGCGCAAGAGCTGAGGATCCATGGCGCGTGCCTACTCCCCTTCGGGCCGCGTGGCGGACGGGCCCCCGAGCTGCTCCAGGTCCAACACCGTCAGCCGGTCCGGCGTGAGGAACAAGAAGGGCCCGGGCGGAGGCTGGGACAGCTCCGCCTTCGGCAATTCCTTGCGTCCTTCGACGGACTCCGCCGCCAGCCCGAACCCCTCTTCACTGTCATCCGCCTCGACCACCACCACCTTGCTGAGGTCCGACATGCCGCCCCCCTCCAGCCCCAGGAGCTGGCGCAGGTCCAACACCGGCACCACGCGCGAGCGGCTCACCAGCGCCCCCAGCACGTGCCGGGGAGCACCGGGCAGCGAGGCGATGCCGCGCGCTTCAATCACGTGGTCCACGTGCTCGATTCGCACCGCATAGCGTTCGCCGCCCACCTGGAAGGCCAGCACGGAGAGCACCTCCTGGCGCTCCTCGTGGCGGGATTCGGCCAGGGCCCGGGCACGGGCGCTGAGCACCTCGCGACGCTTCTCGGGGCTCACCCCCTGCTTGCCGTCCAGCAGCGAGTGCGCCTCGGTGAGCTGGCGTCGCAGCCCGGTGTAATCAATCTTGGCATCGTCCTTCGACATGCGCTCAGTACCGGGTCGCGGGGAGCTTCAGGATGTCGCGCACCTTCGAACGAAGGTCGTCCACGGACACCGGCTTGTTGAGGAAGGCGCTGGCGCCCACCAGCTTGCCCTTCTGCCGGCTCGCGTCGTCCTTCAGCGACGTGAGCATCATGAAAGGGGTGTCGTGAAGTTGCCGGTCCGCACGGATCGCCGCGCACAGCGCGAAGCCGTCCATCTCCGGCATCTGCACATCGGAGATGATGAGGTCCGGCTTGAGTTCCCGCGCCTTGGTCAGTCCAATCGCGCCATTCGGAGCGTCGAAGAACTCCAACCCCCACCCCATCAGGTACACCTGAAGAAGGTTGGTGATGGTCTTCGTGTCTTCGACGATGAGCACCTTTGCGTTCATAACTGGTACCTACCCACCAGGTCCGAGAACCGTTTCGAGAGATTGGTCAGATTGCCTGACACCTGTTCGATGCGCCGGGTGCTCTCCACCGAGTCTCCCATGGCGGATGTCAGCTCGCCCATGGCCGTGGAAATCTGCTCCACGCCAATGGTCTGCTGACGCGTGTTGCCGGCAATCTGACGTGCCGCGCCCGACGACTCGCGGATGACCTCCGACAAGCCCAGGATGGTCGTCCCCGCTTCGCGAGCCAGCTCCATGGCCGCCTGCGCCCGGCGGCTGCCTTCCTCCGTGGCGCTGACGGCCTGCCTCGTCCCCTTCTGCACTTCGTTGAGCAGGCCGCGCACCTGCTCCGCGGCGATGCGGGACTGCTCCGCCAGCGTGCGCATCTCCGTGGCCACCACCGCGAAGCCCCGGCCATGCTCCCCGGCCTTGGCCGCTTCAATGGAGGCATTGAGCGCCAGCAGGTTGGACTGCTCGGCCACGTCCTTCACCGTGCCGATGATGTCGCCAATCTGCATCGTGCGCTCACTGAGGTCGGTGATGGACAGGGCAATGGCCTTCACCTGTTCGCCCAGCTTCTCCATGCCGGCGACGCTCTCACTGACGACCTGCTGCCCCTCCGCGCTGAGGGTTTCGGACTTCTGCGTCTGGGAGATGACCGAGTCCGCGTAGGCCGTGGCCTGCTTGGACGTCTGGGCAATCTCCGCCACCGTGGTGCTCGTCTCATTGATGGCGGAGGCCTGCTGGTGGGCCATGGCCGACTGCTGCGTGGAGGTGGCCAGCACGCCCGCCGCCTCGCGCTCCATCTCCGCCGCCGCGCCGCGCAGGTCCTGCAGCAGGTGGGAGAGCGCGTCCGTCATCACCGCGAAGCTGCGCGCCACGTCGCCAATCTCATCCGAGCCCTGGAGGTCCACCTGCTGGCGCAGGTCCCCCGCCGCGATGCCCGCCGCCGCGCGCGCCAGCCGCTCCAGCGGCACCACGAGCATCCCAGACACCAGCCATGCCGCCACCATGCAGGCCACCAGCACGAGCAGGCTGATGATGGCCGTGAAGCGCGTGGCCTCCCGCAGCGTCTGGCTCAGCCCCTCCTCGTGGAGCGCCAGCTGGAGGGTGCCCAGGTGCGCGGTGGAGCCGGCCGAGAGCACGGGCGTCGTCGTCTCCACCAGGCCCGTGCCCTTCACGGACCTGCGGCGGAGCACCGAGGCATCGCCTTCGACGGAGGCCGGAGCCTGCGCCTCGCCGACGTAGCGTTCCGCGGCGGCCTCGCCCAGGAGGACGCCGTCCGCGTCATGGACGCGGACATAGGCGACCTCGGGCCCCAGGCTCAGCGCGCCCTGCACCAACTCCTGCAGCCGCTCCGGGTCGCGCTTCGTGCTCAGCATGGGCGCCAGCGTCTTCGCCAGCTCCACACTCACCGAGTTGGCGCGACGGGACAGGTCGTTGCGAAGCGCGTCGCCCATCTGCATCCACGTCGTGGTGATGAGGATGACGGCCACCAGCCCCCCCGTCGCCCCGGTGAGCGCGAGGATTTTCATCCGCAGACTGAGCCTGGTCCCCGGCGCGCGGCCCGGCGGTGTCAGGTGCGTCCCTTTGACGTCCACGTTGCCTCCCACCTCGTGCGGAGCGCGCGCCTCTCAGCGCACTCCAAGCCAGCCAGCCTGCTCGACTGGCGCCAGGGCCTGCCTCAGGCCGCCGGCCGTCATCGTCTCCACCCCACGCAGCGGGTGTTCATCATCCAGTCCATCCAGCGCGCGCAGGGCGTTCTGCCGCGCACGCTCCGCGTCCTCCGGCCGATCCATGCGCCCATAGAGGGCCACCAGCGTGGCGTGCCCCAGCGCCAACCGGGGCTCCAGGTACAGCGCCTTGCGAACCGCATCCACGGCCCCGTTCAGGTCGCCACGAACCTCGGCCACCATGGAGAGCAGCAGGTACGCCTCGGGAACGAGCGCCTTCGCGGCCTCGCGCGCCAGCGCCTCCGCCTCCTCGAAGTGTCCCGCGCGCGCCGCGATGATGGCGCGCTCCAGGGTAGGAACCTCCTCGGCGGCGAGCGCATCCACGGCCACGGACCGCGGCACGGCCGGAGTGGCGGCGTCTGGCGTTGGCGCGGCCCACGCGGGGCGCGACGTCCCGGGCTCGCTCAGCGCTGGAGGCCCCTCCGCCCCGCGCGACGTCCCCGTCGCGGCGAAATCCCCTGCGGCGGACGAAGCAGAACGGAAAGACGCTCCCGCAGGACCCGACGCCGCGCGGCCGGACACCGGGCCGACACGGGAGTCCTCCAGGGACGTGCCGGACGTCAGAGGCCCTTCGCCTGTCGGTGGCTTTGCGCCCCATGCCGGCACGCGCGCGCGGCGCGCCCTTGAATCGTCCAGCGCCTGAGGCCACCCGGCTGGAGGCACCGGCGAGGCCACCTGATTGCGGCCCATCCCCAGGCGAGGAAGCCGCGCCTCCGGCGTCGCCGCGCGAGGCGCGCCCGGCGCGGGGACCCGAAGCGCCACGCTGCCCTCGGCGTCCACCGTCTCCAGCCCCAGGCCGTTGGTCAGCGGCACCTCCGCCGGAGAGACGAAGAGCAGCCCACCGGGGGCCAACGCGGAGATGAAGCGCTTCAGCACCTCCCGCGCGAGCTCCGTCGGGAAGTAGATGAGCACGTTTCGGCAGAAGATGGCGCCCAGGCCCATGAAGGGCGGCGGATCCACGGCCAGGTTGTGACGCCGGAACTCCACGGCGTGCCGGACCTGGGGGATGACGGCGTAGTCGTCGCCGTTGGCGACCAGGAAGCGCTTCTCCTGCTCCGGCTCGATGCGGCGCAGGGACCACGGGCCGTACACGCCCTCCCGCGCGCGCTGGAGCGCCCGGCCCGACACGTCCGTCGCCAGTACGCGGAAGCGGCCTTCGGGAAAGCCCTCCGCCATCAAGGCCATGGCGATGCTGTAGGGCTCCTCGCCGCTGGCGCAGCCCGCGCTCCACACCTGGAAGCACGGGGCCGGGTGCGCCTGTGCCAGACGCGCCAGGGTGCGCAGTTGCTCCGGGTGACGGAAGAAGTACGTCTCGCCAATGACGGCGTGCTCGATGAAGCACTCCACCGCCGCGGCCTCGCGCACCAGCAGCCTGCGCAGGAAGGCGTCGGGCTCCAAGGCTCGCGAACGCGCGGCCCGGCTCAGCGCCGTCTCCAGCGAGCGGCGCAGGCTGCGCGCCAACGTCACCCCACAGGCCGACTGGAGGACGTCCTCGACCCGGGCCAGCGTCGCGTCGTCGAGCACGCCCTCGCTCACGGCGCCTCCGGCCCCACGAGCACCGCGGCCGTCCGAAGCAACGGGCGCACGCCTTCGGGCGTCCGGCACAGCCCCGCCATCAGCCCGCTGGCATCCCACGGCAGCGGCGACGTCCCATCCGGCGTCCCGTCCACCAGCACCGGGGACTCCACCAGGTCGCGCACGCGGTCCACCAGCACGGCCACCGTCCGCGCACCGCCGCCGCAGACGACCAGGTGCGCATCCAGGGAGGCCTCTCGCTTCACCCCCAGGAGCGCCGCCAGGTCCACGACGACGGCCGGGCTGCCCCGGTAGACGAAGGTCCCCGCCACGTGCGCGGGCGCCCCGGGCAGCGGCTCCAGCTCCACCAGCCGCACCACCTCCTGCACCGTCTCCGCGTCCATCAGCGCGCTGGTCCCCGCCGCGTCCACCGCCAGGTACATCCCTGGAAGTCGCAGCTCGCCCGCCAGCGACGCCAGCTCCTGGCGCAGCTGGGCCTGCTCCTCCTCGAGCTGGCTCAGCCGCTCCTCGACAGAGAGACGGCGCGACTGCGCGACCACGGAATTGTCTGGTGTGTCTGCCATCAGGGGAACTCCCGCCTGTCACTGAAGCGCGGGATTGGAGCACGCTAGTCTGTCCGACAAAGAAGCGTCAATGCGGGCTAACCGGCATTCACTCTCACACGATCGGCGAGTGATGGCGGCAACGGAAGGCATCAGACGTGCTGGATCGGACAGCCTGCTGGTGCGTAGCGCTCGGCAGGTATGGTTTGATGAAGTGCGGCGACACTTCTGGAGAACCGATGTTGCTTGCAGTCTGGGGCTACGAATGATCAAGGGCGACTCGCCGAATCCCGAGGCACCCACTGGAACGGGCACGGATCCTCTCATCGGGCGGAATCTGAACGGCCGCTTCAGCATCCTGGAACCGTTGGGCATCGGGGGCATGGGCAAGGTCTACCGGGCCCTGCAGGCGCCGCTCGAGCGCGTGGTGGCGCTCAAGGTACTCAACCCCAGCTTCCCCAGCAGCCGGGACCCTGGCTTCCAGAAGCGCTTCCTGCGCGAGGCGTCGCTGACGTCCAAGCTGCGCCATCCCAACACCGTCACCGTCATCGACTACGGGCAGACGGACGACGGCATCTTCTACATCGCCATGGAGTACCTGGACGGCCGGACGCTGGCCCAGGTGCTGGGGCAGGTCGGCCCGCTGGCGTGGTCTCGCGCCATCGCCATCACCCAGCAGATCTGCCGCTCGCTGCGCGAGGCGCACAGCCAGGGCATCATCCACCGCGACCTGAAGCCGGCCAACATCATGCTCCTCAACGAGCAGGATCAGGACCTGGTCAAGGTGCTGGACTTCGGCCTGGTGAAGTCGGTGGCGGCGCCCCAGGAGGGGCAGCTCTCTCCTGAAATCACCCAGAACGGCACGTTCCTGGGCTCGCCGCAGTACATGGCGCCCGAGCAGGCGCGCAACGCCACCGACGCACGCAGCGACGTGTACTCGCTGGGCATCGTGCTCTTCCAGATGCTGATGGGGCGTCCGCCGTTCATCGCGCGCGACCACATCGAGCTCATCTTCGCCCACTACAAGGAAGCCCCACCCACCTTCCAGCAGGTGCGGCCGGACCTCCACATCCCGCCGGAAATCGAGGCGGTGGTCCGCCGCTGCCTGGAGAAGGACCCGGCGCGGCGCTACCAGACGATGGACGAGCTGCTGGAGGGCCTGCGCGAAGCGAGCATGGCCGCGGGCGGCAACAGCGGCATCTTCAAGCGGCCCGGCGGCGCGACGACGACGGGCCCCTACCCGTCCCCCGCGCTGTTCTCCAACGTGGGCAACAACACCGAATCCGGCGACACGCTGGCGGTGGACATCAGCGTGGAGGTGCCCCGAGACGTCAAGCGCGCCCGGCAGCGCACGCTGCTCACGGGTGGCGTGGGGGGCCTCGTGTTGGCGGGCCTCATCGCGGGCGGCGCGGTGTTCTTCATGTCGAACAAGGATGCGGCACCACCGGCCCCCGCGCCCCAGGCGGAGGCCCCGGCGCCTGTCGCCGCCGCACCCGCCGTGGAGCCGGCCGCCGAACCCGCTGCCGCCGCGAACACGGGCAAGGTCCGCTTCAAGCTGATGAGCCAGCCCTCCGGCGCCCGCGTCTTCTACCGGGGCAAGGAGCGAGGCGTCACGCCCTTCACCCTGGAGATTCCGTCGGGACAGGATGGCTCCGTCACGGTGGAGCTGACCTTCGCGATGGAGGGCTACCAGATGGAGACCGTCGTCACGGGCGGTACCGGCGAGGTGGTGCTGTCGCAGAAGCTGCAGAAGCGCCGGGGCGGCGCGGGCGGCAGCCGGCACGTCGAGGTGGCCTCCGTGAGCGCGGATGAGACGGCGGAGGAAGTCGAGCCGGTGGCCACGCCGGGCGGCATGTCCGCGCCGGTGATGCTCGCCCCCACGGCCTCGCCCGCCACGGAGCTCCCTGTCGCGGCGGCCGTCGGTGGCGCCACGGCCGCGGCAGCCGACGCGGCTCCGGCCAAGGGCTCGGCGACCGGGCTCGCGCTGCCGGTCCTCCCCACCGCGGCGGTGGCCTCCGCGCGGGGCGACGTGCTCCCCTACAACGAGGACATGCCTCGCCCGGAGATGGTGGACCAGGGCAAGGACATCATCTACACGCGCGAAGCGATGGCCGCGAAGTCGAGCGGCGTGATGATTGTCCGTTGCACCATCACCCAGAAGGGCCGCGTGGAGAAGTGCCGGACCATCAAGTCCGTGGCCCACATGGAGCGCGCGGTGCTCGATGCCCTCACGTCCCGGACCTACAAGCCCATCGTCTACAAGGGCTACCCGGTGAACGTGGACTACACCTTCAGCATGCGCCTGGTGGCACCGCGCCGCTGAGGTTGCATCGCTGACCGCCCCCGCCGGACCCAGCGCGCATCAGGGTCCGGTGGAGGGCACCACGGGAGGCGCGGGAGGAACGGCCGGCACATCACCGCCGGGCGGCACGCCCCAGTCGACCACCGGCCAGCCCCGCTTCCGGGCGTGGCGCCGCAGCCGGTGGTCCGGGTGGACGGCCACGGGCCGCCCCACCACCTCCATCACCGACAGGTCCGAATACGAATCGGTGTAGAAGGCGCATGCCGACAGTTCCACGCCCGCCTCGCGCACATAGGCCTCGGCACAGACGCGCTTGCCCTCGCCGAAGCAGATGGTGCCCAGGGCGCGTCCGGTGTGGAGGCCCGCGCCATCGACCTCGAAGCGGTTGCACAGCACCGCGTCCAGTCCCAGCTCCCGCGCCACCAGCTCCGACAGGTAGCCCGTGGACGACGTCAGCAGGACGAGCCGCTCCCCGGCGCGCCGGTGCGCGTCCAGCACGGCCCAGGCCCCGGGCCGATAGAGCGGCCGCACCTGCTCCGCGTAGAACACGGCGGTGCGCTCCTGGAGCGGCTGCGCGGGCGTACCGGCGAGCTGGGCAATCGCGCGCGCGACGGCGTCCTGCATGGACACGAAGCCCAGGTGGTAGCGCGCAATCCAGAGGCTGGCGCGCAGCGCCTGGAAGCGGGAGATGTGCCCCAGCTCGAGCTCGCGGCGAATCCACAGCGAGCCCGAGTTGGCGGCGATGAGCGTCTTGTCCAGGTCAAAGAATGCGACGGCCACGCCAGGACCTCTAACCCCGCCGGAGGGTCGCCGCAGCGCGGACCGTACGCCGCCGCACACGCGCCAGGACGAGCGCGGCCAGCCCCAGCGCCACCGGTCCCGGCGCCGCCGCGCAGCCGCTGCCCCGGCCGTCCGCCTTCAACGCAAACCCCGCCCCCTCCCGCACGAAGCACTGGGTGGGCGGCAGGTGACGCGGGTAGATGTCACAGAACCCGGCGGCCGACCCCGAGTCGATGACGCGCTTGCGCGTTTCCCCCGGCGGCGCGGTGGCCTCCATGGTGGCGCCCGGGACGAAGACATGGTCCAGCCCCACCACGTGGCCAATCTCGTGCGTCATGGTGTTCTGGATGTCCGTGGCCACACAGTCCACCGAGGGCTCGCCTTCACACACCGGTGAGTCCACCGTGGTGAAGAGGAAGCCGTAGCCCTGTGCCGGCTGGGACGCGTTCAGCTCGATGTCCGAGTCCAACACCCGCCCGTCCCGATAGGAGAACGTGGACGTGGTGAGGCCAATGGTCCCAGGCGGATGCTCCCAGCACTGGTAGACGTTGCCGCACGTCTCTTCGGTCCAGCACGCATCATCCGCCGGGGCAACCTCGTGGCACGACGTCTCCCGGAACGTGATGATGTTGTAGTTGTCCCGGGGACGCGTCTCGTCGTAGCCCACGGCGATGGGCGCTCGCCAGTCCTCGCCCCGGGTGAACCGGTAGTCGCTGCACCCGTCGGAGATGTTCCGCCACGAGTCGAAGGACGCCTCGATGGCCGCCACCTCGGAGTCTCCAGGCGTGCGCGCGCTGCCCGCCGCATCCAGGTGGTAGACGTACTCACGCACCGGCCACACCAGGCACAGCGGGTGCCTGGGCACCACGGTGCGGCGGTAGGACGGCTCCTCCTCCATCTGCGCTTGAGCGGAGGTGGCCAGGCACGCGGCCGCGAGCGCCAGCGCCTTCCTCACTGGACCGCCTCCTCGCGACGGCGGCGGCGCGCCAGCCACAGCGACCAGACGGCCACCAGCGATAGCGCCCCACCCGGCCCCGCCGCGGAGCAACCTCCAGCCTTGGGCCCCAGTTCGATGGACGTCACCGGGTGGAGGCACGACTGGCTGGCCTGCCCCTGGGGGTAGGCGTCACAGACGAAGCCGCGCGAGCCCGAGTCCACCACGCGCTTGGACACCTCTCCCGGCGGCGCGCTGGGATTCATGGTGGAGCCGGTGGCGCGCGTGTGGTCCAGACCGATGAGGTGGCCGACCTCGTGCGTGGCGGTGTTCTGCACGTCGGTGGCCACGCACTGGGTCGTCACCGGCGGGAAGCACGTGCCGCCGTTCGCCGTCGTGAAGGAGAAGCGCGCCGCGTTGAAGGAGATGTCCGAGTCGTAGATGATGCCCGAGCGCTCGTCGTACGTGGTGAGGGTGATGGCGATGGTGTTGTCGTCGTCATCCCAGCAGTCATGCGTGTTGGCACACGTGTCGTCGGCCCAGCACGCATCGCTCGCGGGCACCACGGAGTTGCAGTCCCGGGTCCGGAACAGCACCAGGTTGGTATTGGTTCCCTGGCGCCGGTAGCCCACCTGGCGTTCGTCCACGCGCGGGCCTTCCACCAGCGTGAGGTTGCCGCACTCGGCGAAGATGTTCTGCCAGCTCTGGAAGGAGGCGCGAATCGCGTCGAACTCGGAGTCACCCGCCGTGTCCGGGTTGCCGTAGGTGCTCTGGTTCCAGACGACGCGATTGGACGTCCAGTAGAGGCACTGCGTGCCCGTGTCACCCGCATCGACACGGCTGCGGACGTAGGGGTCCACCTGGCCCAGGGTCAGGGCCAGCATCAGGGGCGCAAGCGGCATCACGGCGTCTGCTCCCCTAGGGCTTCACGGATGGCGGCCTTCAGCTCCGCCAACGTCATGGACTGGAGCGCGGACGCGGCCGGCTTTCGGGTGACGGGGTCCAACAGCTGCGACTCGGTGGGCTCCGGGACGGCCAGCGCCGTCTTTCCCTCGCGCTTCACCTGGAACTTGCCCTGCGCCATGTCGGAGACGCGGAAGGCACGGGGGCCGCGCTTCTGCAGGAAGACCACCACCTCCTCGCCCGGCGTGAAGGACGCCAGGCCGTGCACCACTTGGCCAATGTCCCCCATGCGGCCCCCGGGCTGGGTGACGAGCACCGTGCTCCCAGGCTGGCCCTTGAGCGACTCCGTCACCTGGATTTCGACGTCGGTGAGGATGCGCATCTTGTCGCCGCTCCAGCGGCTCTCCACGCGCCGGACGACCCCGTGGACCACGGTGTCCGCGCCTACCGCGAGCCCGGACAGGTCCACGCGGAGCTGGGTGGTGGCGGTCGCGGGCACGCCCACCAGGAGGACAGCCAGGAGCAACGTGCGAACTACCTGACGAATCGACATACGAGTTCTCCCTGGCCATCCAACTTACTCCAGGAATGCCCCTCCGCGTTGACCCTCCATCCTCGCCCTGCTAATCCGCGCGCCCGTATGCCTCCTGCCCTTCGCGTCCGCTTCGCTCCCTCGCCTACCGGCTACCTTCACATTGGCGGTGCCCGTACGGCGCTGATGAACTTTCTCCAGGCGCGGCGCCAGGGCGGCACCTTCGTCCTTCGCATGGAGGACACGGACCAGGGCCGCTCCACCCCGGAGTCGGTGCAGGCCATCCTGGACGGACTGAACTGGCTGGGCATCGACTGGGATGAGGGCCCCGGTAAGGAAGGCCCCTACGCCCCCTACTTCCAGATGCAGCGGCTGGACACCTACCGCAAGCACGCCGACCAGCTCATCGCGGAGGGCAAGGCCTACCGGTGCTACTGCACGAAGGAGGAGCTCGACGCGCAGCGGCAGGTGGCGGAGAAGGCGGGCGGCGCGTTCAAGTACCCGGGCACCTGCCGCGAGCGGACCGAGCCCCCCGCCGGCCGCAACGCCGCGGACGCCGTCATCCGCTTCAAGATGCCCGCGGGCGACGGTTCCGTGTCCTTCACCGACAAGGCGCTGGGCACCATCACCAAGACGCACAGCGACCTGGATGACTGGGTCATGATGCGGGCGGACGGCATCCCCGTGTACAACTTCGGGTGTGTCATTGATGACCACCTGATGGACATCACCCTGGTCGCGCGCGGCCAGGAGCACGTCAACTCCACCTTCCCGCAGCTCATGCTGTACCAGGCGCTGGGGTGGACGCCGCCCGACTTCGCCCACCTGCCGCTCATCCTGGGCCCGGACCGCGAGAAGCTGTCCAAGCGCAAGCACCCGGAAGCGGACGTGATGGTGCACAAGCGCAACGGCGTCATGCCGGAGGCGCTGCTCAACTTCATCATCCGCCTGGGCTGGAGCCACGGCAACGACGAGGTCATCAGCCGCGAGCAGATGCTCGAGTGGTTCGACTTCAGCGACGTGGGCACCACCTCCGGCGTGTGGAACCCGGAGAAGCTGCTGTGGCTCAACCAGCAGTGGATGAAGCAGCTGCCGGTGGAGACCGTGGTGGAGCGGCTGCTCCCCTTCCTGGAGGCGAAGGGCATCCAGGCGAAGGGCGACCCGCGGCTGGAGACGCTGGTGCGCACGCTGCGCGAGCGCTCCAACACCTTGGAAGACATCGCCACCACCGCGGCCAACGTCTACTTCCGCTCCGGCATCACCCTGGACGAGAAGGCCGCCACCAAGCACCTCTCCGGAGAGTCCCTCAACCTGCTGCGCAAGGTGCGCGAGACGCTCGCCGCGCTGCCGGAGTGGTCGGTGGAGGCGCTGGACGGCGTGGTGAAGCAGGTGAGCGAGGCCTCCAGCGTCGGCATGGGCAAGGTGGCGCAGCCCATCCGCGTGGCACTCACCGGCAACACCACCAGCCCGGGCATCGGCGAGACGCTGGTGCTGGTAGGCCGCGACGAATCCCTGCTGCGCATCGACGCGGCGCTGACGCGCGGTTGAGCCATCAGGCGCAGGTAGCGGTGGACGTCAGCAGCGCAGGCCCCTATCTTTCGGACCCATGATGCGTGCCCTTGACAGCCTGAAACGCGGTTTCTATAAGGCGCGCCCGCTCGGAGCGGCGCTGGTGGCGCTCTGGGCGGTTTCAGCGGGCGCCGAAGTCGTCAATGGCGCGCAGTTGCCGGATGGGTCCAAGCGGGTCGGTGAGAATCGCTACCGGTCGCCCAGGGATTTCGATGGCACGCTGGAGTACTACCGCGCGGTCTACTCGACGAGCGGTTACCCTCGCCGGCAGATCGTGAACCAGCCGGGCGTCAAGGCGGTTCACATCAGCAACCCCTCGGGGAAGAACTTCGCGGGGCTGAACATTTACGAGGCGAACGACGAAGTTCGCATCTACATCGTCCCGACCCAGCAGGCAGCCAGGCCCGCCAAGAAGCCGGAGACGACGAAGAGCAGGAAGAAGTAAACGCCGCACCGAAGTTGTTGCAGTCCCGAAGTGGTATTGGTAGAGAAGCGCCGCGGTCGAGCAGGTCCTTGGGGAATCGTCTAACGGCAGGACAGCAGACTCTGACTCTGCTTATCTAGGTTCGAATCCTAGTTCCCCAGCTCGTAGTCCCGCAGTTGCAGTGCTCGTTGGTCCGAAGCAACCTGAGCAGGACGAAACAAAAGGGTTGACGAGGGCAGACGAAAAAAGGTAGAAATCGCGGGCAGTTAGCAGCGGTTGAAACAAGTATCGGCCCTGTCGTCTAGCGGTTAGGACGGAGCCCTCTCACGGCTCAAACTCGGGTTCGAATCCCGGCAGGGTCACACTGAGACGCCCACCTTCTGAAAAGAAGGTGGGCGTTTCGCTTTGCGGGCCAGTTGCTGGTGGCGCGAGATGGCGCTCCGCGGGGCCCGGCGCCTCTTTCGAGGCGCGGCCCGCGCGTTCCTGCTCACGATTCTGCGGGGTACTTCAGGGCAACGGCGCGGCGATGCTCTGCCGGAAGGCGGCGAGCGCCGCGGCGAGCCGATCTTGCGCCCGCTGCACGCCCCGGCGCAGCAGCAACATGCGCACCTTCTCCGGCAGCGCGACGGCACCCTGGCTGGTGCCGAAGCCCACCAGGTCCATGCGCAGCGTAATCGCCTCCAGCAAATCCCCCAGGTCTGCCTGGGGACTGGCGAGCAGCAGCACGTCGGGCGGCCTGCGCTGGAGGCGCTCGGCCAGCGTGCGCCACTGAGGGTCGCCCGTCTCCACGATGACGACGTCCACGCGCTCCAGTTCGGGGGCGTAGGGCGGCAACTCCACCGCCTCGAAGCCAGCGTCCTGAAGAACGGTGACGGTATTCGCGCTGCCCACGACGGCCACGCGGCCATTGAGGCCCAGGCGCACCGCTTCCTCGTAGGCTCGCAGCTCCGCCTCCAGGGCTTCGTAGGCGAGCTCCGGCGCGTCCTGTCCGGAGGCCAGGAGGGCCGCGGCCTCGCGGGCCACTTCCCGGGCCTGCTCCCGCACGAGCAGGCCCGCCGTCCGGCGCTCCAGGGCGGCGCGCACCTTGGCGCGCAGCACCCGCAGGTCGTCAAAAGGCTTGAGGATGTAGTCACTCGCGCCCGCGGCGAAGGCGGCGACGACGCTTTCGGAGCTGGCGTAGCCGGTAATCATCACCGCTTCCAGGGACGGCTGGAGACGGCGCGCCTCGGCGATGAGCTCCACGCCGCCCATGCCGGGCAGGTTCTTGTCCGTCACCAGGACGTCGAAGCGCTGCTCGGCCAGCAGCGGGAGGGCTTCCTCCGCGCTCGCGGCCAGCGTCACCACCAGGTCGGCATCTCGCTCCAGAAGGCGGGCGCAGATATCCAGCACGACGGGCTCGTCATCCACCACCAGCACCGTCGAGGCGAGCGTCCCCCCTTCCCCTCCTTCACCCTCACCGGTTTCGAACGGGAACTCCATGGCCGCGGAGATTCGCACAGCTCACTTCCAACTACGAAGCCCGCATTTGAGGCCCGCTATGCTGAAGGTGTGGCGAGCTTTCAAGACGCATTGCAGGGCAACCGGGTCCCCGGGCGGCTGGGCGACGTGCGGCTGCGTTATGACGGCGGCCGGCTGGTGGGCGAATCCCTACCGCCGCCCTGGGAGCGGCGTGCCCTGCCTGGACTGCTCATCGGCGTAGGACTGGGGTGCGCGGTGGGCGCCGCCGTCCTGGTAGGCGTCCGGGACGGAACGACGGCGGCCTTCGCCCTGGGCCTGCTCGCGGCGGCCCTGGTGGGTCTGTCCCTCAAGTTGGAGTCCCGGCTGGGCCGCCGGCGCTTCGTCCTGCACTTCCGCACCGAGTCCTTGCGGTTGGAGCAACTGGCCTGGTCACCGGGTGCGACCCGCGCGGCGGTGGTGCCCTTCGACGCGGTGCGGGCCGTCCACATGGTGGAGCGCCCCGGTCCCCGTTACGCGCTGGTGGTGGAGTACGCGCCAGAGAATGCGGAGGGCCCGCTGCGCCGCGCGGTGCTGGTGGAGGCCATCCGCGCCTCTGAGACGCAGACGCTGCACCGCGTGTGGCGCATGCTCAGCAACGCCTTCGGACTCAGGGGAGCGGGGCTCGCCGGAGGGTGATTTCGATTTCGGTGCCCTCCCCTGGCGTGGAGGACAACCGGAGGCTGCCGCCGAACTGAGTGACGAGCTCCCGGCAGATGGACAGGCCCAGTCCGGTTCCCACGCCCACGGGCTTGGTGGTGAACATGGGCTGGAAGACGCGCTCCTGCAGCTCCATGGAAATGCCGCAGCCGTTGTCCGCCACCGTGAGCACCACGTCCTCGGGAGTCGTCGTCCACCGGACCTCGATGCGCCCGGGACGTCCCGTGGTGCCCATGGCCTGCGCCGCGTTGACGATGAGGTTGAGCAGCACCTGGCACAGCTTCACCGGGCCGAAGGTGACGCGCACGGGCTCGCCGTTGCTCGTCAGCCGCGCCCGCTCCCGCACCTCGGCGCGCGCCAGCTTCACCGCGAAGGACACCACTTCCGCGACGTCCGCCGTGGCCTCCAGGTCCTCACCGCGGGCCTGGGCTCGCAGCCCCAGCGCCACCTGCCGCAGGTGCTCGGCACCGTCCGCCAGGTCCTTGATGAGGGCGGGCAGGTCCTCCACCGTCTCCGCCACGGCGGCGTCGGGGTCCGTCTGCAGGTGCCGCGACACGTACTGGATGACGCTGCCCAGGTCGCGCTGCAGCGACGCCACGTTCTGCGACAGGTAGCCCACCGGCCCCATCAGCTCGTGCGCGATGCCCGCCGTCACCTGTCCCAGGGTGGCCAGACGCTCGGACTTCATCATGCGCCCTTCCACCTCGCGGATACGCAGCTCCAGCCGGGCAATCTTGAGCGCGTCGTCGAGTGCGGCCTGGAGCTCCGTCCGGTCCCACGGCTTGACGAAGTAGCGCGTCACCTGGCCGCGGTTGACGGCGTCGATGACGGCCTGCATGTCCGCGTAGGCCGTGACGAGCATGCGCTTGGCGTCCGGAGCAATCGTGCGCGCCCGCTCCAGCAGTTCCACGCCCGTCATGCCCGGCATCCGCTGGTCGGAGAGGATGACGCCAATCTCGCCCCTGCGCTGCTCCAGGAGCGCCAACGCCTCGCTGGGCGAGGAGCTGCGGAAGATGCGAAAGCGCTGCCCGAAGTTCGCGTCGAAGACCCGGAGGTTCAGCGCGTCATCGTCGACGTAGAGGACCGCGGGGAGTTCAGACGGGTTCATGACGCTCCTCCTGGCCAGCGTCCCATGAAGGGGGCCAGGCTGGTAGGGCCTAGGATAGCGCCTCACCCCCTTCGCGATCTGCTGGGTACCGCGCGCACCACCAGGATAGGGCAAACGCCTGACGCGTCGCGCCTTCCGGAGAAGCCCTCTCCGTCCAGGGGTCGTGTCAGCGCGAAGAAGCCGACTGTTGCGGAACCGTGGCCTCCAGGTCGCCTTCCAGCGCCCGGGCCACCGCGTCCACGGAGCCGAAGCTGGCCCGGGGAAGCGACCCCAGGAGCGAGAGCACCAGGGCCGGGGCCTCGTTCTCACGGGCCACCCAGGTCAACTGCCGCGCGGACAGCGGAAAGACGGCGCCGTCGAGCGCCTTGTGCAGCGATTCCGCCAGCGGCAGCGGCGGGCCTACGCGCGACTCCAACTCCGACACACCCTGGGCAAGCCGTTCGCGTGTCATGTCGTCGTTCATTGGACGCAAGTTAAGCAGCGAACGCCCACGGCCGCCGACCTTTTTTCGCGCTCGTGGAGCAGGCAGGGGGACGGGCCGTGCAACCCGCTTGTGGGTGGTCAGCGCGCGGCACACGTCCCACCGTTACCGCCACGAAGTGTGCCGGATGGCACCTGATTGGGAGGACACACCATGGCGGACAACAAGGGTAAATCCGAGGAGACGAAGCACAACGCAGCCGGAGACAACGGCTATGCGGAGCGCATCGAGCATGTGGAGGGCACGCACCCAGAGCCCTGGCCGGGCATCCGCGGTCGCTCGGACGATGAGGAGAATGAGCTGCCGACCGGAACGTCACGCGAGCGTCAGGCAAGCGTGACGCAGACTCAGCGCAAGCTGGAGCAGGAGGCGCACGGCCGCAAGGAGCCGACGCGCAAGTAACAAGGGTCCGTCCGGGCCCTGCCCCGCCCTCGCGCGCCCCAGGACGGGCACGCGGAGCGGGGCAACCGGACGGCCTAGAACAGCAGCCGCGTGGGGTGCTCGAGCAGCCCGCGCAGCTCGCGCAGGAACTCGGCACCAATGGCACCGTCGATGACGCGGTGATCGCACGACAGCGTCGCCGTCATCATCTTCCGGACCGCCAGCTGACCATCGCGCACCACCGCCTTCTCGGAGACGGCACCCACCGCGAGGATGGAGGCCTGCGGCGGGTTGATGACGGCGACGAACTGGTCGATGCCGTACATGCCCAGGTTGCTGACGGTGATGGAGCCGCCGGTGTACTCCTCCGGCTTGAGGGCACGCTTGCGAGCGCGCTCGGCCAGCTCACGCACGCCCGACGCGATGGCCTGCAGGCCCTTCTGGTCCGCATCCCGGAGGATGGGCGTGATGAGGCCTTCCTCCAGCGCCACCGCGATGCCCACGTCCACACTGTGGAACTGGACGACCTTGTCGCCCTGCAGCGAGACGTTGATCTTCGGGTAGCGGCGCACCGCCATGGCCACGGCCTTCACGATGAGGTCGTTGACGGAGACCTTGAGGTCCATCGCCTTCGCCTCTTCGCGCACCTTCGACGCCGCCTCCATGTCCACCTCGATGGTGAGGTAGAAGTGAGGCACGCCAGGCTTCACCTCCGTCATCCGCTGCGCGATGACCTTGCGCATGGACGTGAGGGGGACCACGGTCGGCTCGGGACGCACGCCCAGAGCGGGCTGCGCGGCCGGGGCCTTCTTCGCGACAGGAACCGCCGCCGGTCCACGCGCGAGCGCCTCCTCGATGTCGCGCTTCACCACGCGGCCAGACGGACCGGAGCCACTCACCTGGGTGAGGTCCAGACCCTTCTCGCGCGCGATTCTCTTCGCCACGGGGCTGGCGCGGAGACGCCGGCCACCCACCTGGACCGGAGCCGCCGCGGGCTTCGCCGCCGCCGGCTTCTCAGGAGCCGGAGCAGGCGCCTGGGGCTTCGCCGCCGGAGCGGCCGGGGCCGCCTTGGCGCCCTTCACGGTGAGGTACGCGATGGGCGCACCCACCTTCGCCATCTGGTTCTCTCCGACGACGATCTCCGCCAGGGTGCCGTTGTCGTAGGCCTCGATTTCGAGGTTGGACTTGTCCGTCTCCACCTCGGCCACGGCATCGCCGGAGGACACCTTGTCCCCCTGCTTCTTGAGCCACTTGACGATCTTCCCCTCCGTCATCGTCGGGGACAGGCTCGGCATCTGGATGGCGATGCGGTTGTCGCCGCCGCCCGACGGTGCGGGCTTCGCGGCGGCCTGCGGCGCGGGGGCCGCGGGCGCTGGCTGGGGCTTCTGCGCAGGAGGCGCGGCGGCGGGCGCGGCCTGCTTGCCGGCCTCCACCTTCTCACCCTTCGCACCGATATAGGCGATGGGCGCGCCCACCTTGGCCATCTCGCCCTCGCCAACGAGCACCTGCAGCAGGTACCCGTCGTCGTAGGCCTCGATTTCGAGGTTGGACTTGTCCGTCTCCACCTCGGCCACGGCATCGCCGGAGGACACCTTGTCCCCTTGCTTCTTGAGCCACTTGACGATCTTCCCCTCCGTCATCGTCGGGGACAGGCTCGGCATCTGGATGGGAATGGCCATACGCGTTCAAGCTCCCTCGCGGTACAGCACCTTCTTCACCGCGGCGATGATCTTCGGTGCGTCCGGCTGGGTCGCGTTCTCCAGGTTCGCTGCATAGGACATGTTGACGTCCAGGCCCGTGACGCGCTCCACCGGCGCGTCCAGGTCGTCGAACGCCTTCGACTGGATGATATCCACCACGGACGCGCCCACGCCGGCGAGCGCCCAGCCCTCCTCCACGATGACGGCGCGGTTCGTCTTGCGCACGCTCGCCAGGATGGCCTCCTCATCCAGGGGCCGCAGCGTGCGCAGGTCCAGGACCTCCGCGCTGATGCCCTCCTTCGCCAACTCCTCGGCCGCCTGCATGCAGAAGTAATACATGCGGCTCCAGGTGATGATGGTGACGTCGGAGCCCTCGCGCTTCACGTCCGCCTTGCCGAGCGGCACGACGTGCTCGCCTTCCGGCACCTCACCCTTGATGGCGTAGAGCCGCTCGCCCTCGAACATGAGCACCGGGTTCTCGTCCCGGATGGCAGCCTTGAGCATGCCCTTGGCATCCGCGGGCGTGGCGGGCGCAATCACCTTCAGGCCCGGGAAGTGCGCGTAGTTGGCCTCCAGCGCCTGGCTGTGCTGGCTGGACAACCGGCCGCCAGCGCCGCCCGGACCGCGGAACACGATGGGGCAGCGCAGCTGGCCACCGGACATGTGCCGCAGCTTGGCCGCGTTGTTGACGATCTGGTCCATCGCGAGAATCGCGAAGTTCCAGGTCATCATCTCCACCACGGGGCGCAAACCCACCATGGCCGCACCCACGCTCAGGCCGGTGAAGCCCAGCTCGGCGATGGGCGCGTCGATGATGCGCGCGCTCCCGAACTTGTCCAGCAGTCCCTGCGACACCTTGAAGGCGCCGTTGTAACGGCCCACTTCCTCGCCAATCAGATAGACGTTGGCGTCGCGTTCCATTTCCTCGGCGAGCGCTTGGTTCAGCGCCTCGCGGTACATCAACTCGGGCATCGTCGGCTCCGACTCGAACTCGAAAAAGGGTTGGTAGACAGGTCAGCGCGCGCCTAGCGGATGAGGCCCGCCTTCTTGTCGGCCGCCTCGGCCTGCTCGCGCGGCTCCAGGTCCCACGTCACCTTCAGCTCCTGGCCACTGGGGTACGTCGGCCAGTTCACCTTCTTCCCCAGCACGCGCTCGCGGGGGCGCACGTCCTCCTCGCCCTCCTCCACGATGGTGTCGCGCCACAGTTCGTCCAGGCTGGGCTCGGGCGACTCGTCGGCGAACTTCACCGCCTGGTCCACCTGCGCATTGACCTCCGCTTCGATGGACTCGAAGACGTCGTCCTGGGCCAGCCCCTGCTTCAGGATGTAGGCGCGCAGCTTCGGAATCGGGTCGCCCTTGCGCTCGTCCTCCACCTCCTGCTTGGTGCGGTAGGTGGCGGGGTCGGCCATCGAGTGGCCGCGGAAGCGGTACGTGTTGGCCTCCAGCAGCACGGGGCCCTTGCCGGCGCGGCAGTACTCGGCGGCGTCCTTGACAGCCTCGTACATGGCCAGCACGTCCATGCCATCCACCGGCTCGCCGCGCATGTCGTAGGCGCTGGCGCGCTTGTAGATCTCCGGCACCGCCGCGATGCGGGAAATGGCCGTGCCCATCCCGTAACGGTTGTTCTCGCAGATGTAGATGACAGGGAGCTTCCACTTGGACGCCATGTTGAACGTCTCGTGGAGGGCGCCCTGGCTGGCCGCGGCGTCGCCGAAGTAGCAGACGGTGACGCGGTCCTCGTTGCGATAACGGCTCGCGAAGGCCATGCCCGCCGCCAGGGGAATCTGGCCGCCGACGATGCCGTAGCCGCCGTAGAAGTGATGCTCGATGTCGAAGATGTGCATCGAGCCGCCCTTGCCCTTGCTGTAGCCGGTGTCCCGGCCCATCAGCTCGGCCATGACCATGCCCGCGTCGCTGCCACGGGCCAGCGGCTGGCCGTGGTCACGATACGCACTGAGCATGTAGTCATCCGGTCGCAGGGCCTCCACCGGTCCCACCGCCACGGCCTCCTGGCCGATGTAGAGGTGGCAGAAACCGGCAATCTTCCCCAGCGTGTACTGCTGACCCGCGCGCTCCTCGAAGCGACGGATGAGGTACATCTTCCGGTACATGTCCAACAGCAGTTCTTTTGAGTACGGGCTGGCCACTGCGGAATGCCTCCATGCTGGCCGCCCACGGAACTCCCGGGGCGGCAAACGCCGAGCGACTCAATAGCCGCGCGGCAGTGGGACTTCAAAGCCTTTCAAGCCCCGTCCACGCCAGGTCTATTTCAGGCGCGGTGCGTCAGGAACCCAGCGCGAAGTGCGGGACGGAAATGACGCCATCCAGCAACTCCACCGGTCGGCCCGAATGGTCCGTGGCCAGGTGAATGACGGTGGCTTCTGGAAACTTCCGCCGGTAGTCGTTCGCGTGCGTGGGCTCATTGTCAAACGCAGCCACCACGCTCCCCAGGCGGCCCAGCCGCGCGTGCGCCTCCCGCTTGAAGGCGTCGTCGTCCTCAGCCAGCGTGGGCTTCATCACGAGGAGCACCCGGTCGTCATCTGGCAGCACCAGGCCGTGACGGCGCATGCAGGAGACGGAGCCTTCCCGCATGGCCTCATGGCGGCCCGTGACGTAGACGAGCCTCGCGCCGGTGGCCACCACCTCGTGGGTGAAGCTGGCCGCGCCGTCGATGGCCTCGTCGTCCACGCAGTAGTCGCTGGTGAAGAAGCGCTCGGCCCAGAAGCGGCGGGCTTCGGCGAAGTGGGACTCCACCAGGGCTTCCTCGAGGCCGCAGGCGCGCATGGCCTCCTTCATGTCCCAGCCCGTCACCCAGTGGCGCGGCTCGCAAGCGGCCAGCACGGCCAGCGAGCGGGCGACACCATACTCCCGGAGGATGCGAGCCTGCCGGGGCCGGTTGTCGAACAGGGTGGAGTCCAAGTCGAACGCCAGCACGGCGGAGGAGCCCAGGGAGCGGGCGCGCTCCAGGATGGAGCGCAGGGTGTCACGCCAGTCGTCGCGAATACGCTTCTTGAAGTCGTCGTAAGCCATGTGCGCCGGGGAGATTACCCTCGCGCGCGCCAGGGCGCCGCCGAAACATCCACCAGGGGCGTCGTGCGCCCCCTCCCTGCCTGGAGCGTCGGGCCTGCCTCAGGCCGCGGACTTCCACCCCGAACGGCTGGGCGGCATTCCTGGGCCGGGGTCCGTGAAGCGCTGCATGCGCTGGATGCCGTTGCGGTCCAGCACCAGCCTCACGAACTGGACGGAGTCCTGGCTGCGGTCCTTCTCCTCCTCCACCACCGTGAAGCGGAACACCATGTCCACCGGGTAGCGCTTGGTACCGCGGATGTGGCCCACGGACAGGTCCGCCAGGTCCACGTACTCCAACGCCAGCTCCGGCTCGTCCATGTCGCGCAGGAAGCGCTCCACGTTGAGGCGGAGGATGTCCGTCACGCCTGTCAGGCCGCGCTGCGTGCGCGGCAGGTGCCGGGCATCCAGGACAATCTGCTTCTGGTAGCGGATGACCGTCTCCGACAGCTCGCCCTGCGTCGCGGTGAGGAAGTCATCCCGCTGGCGCAGCGCCGCCACCGTGTCCGGAACCTTCAGCGAGGGCCCGTAGTCCACCCGCTCCTCACACGCGCCAATGACGCGCCCGGTGACGGGGTCCACCAGGTCCGTGGTCCGGTCCGCCAGGTGCATGGCCGCCACCCGGCTGAGCATCCGGCGCAGGCCCTCCTTGATGCGGTCCTTCACCATGTACCCCACCACGAGGATGAGGAAGAAGTTGAGGCTGGCCTGCGCGTAGCGCTCTTGCGCCCAGAAGGCCACCGCGGTGGCGACCGTCATCGCGATGCCCGCGGCCAGCGCGAAGAGCATCTCCTCCCAACCCTGCCGCTTCTGCCGCCGCTTCGACGACAGGAACAGCACGTTCATACAGAACTTCTTCAGGAAGCCCAGCCGGAGGATGTACTCCTCGTTGTCCCCCGTGGGGCTGAGCACGCTGCGCAGCCGGTGCTCCTTGCGGTACGCCTCCTCCCGCAGCACCGCCTCCATCAGCCCCTTGCGCAGCCCATGCCACGGCTCGCCGCGGGGCAGCGACTTCATGTCCGCCACCGAGCGCCGGAAGCCGCCCTCCACCAGCAGGCTGACGTATTCGTCCACCAGCCGCAGCGACGCCCGCGAGCGCTCCTGCAGGTGCAGCTCCCCCACCGCGCGCAGCCACACGCGGAAGCGCGCCAGCACCTGCGTCACACCCGCCTGCATGGCCAGGATCTCGGACTCCAGCACCGCGCACGCGTCCGTGTTCAGCGCCGCGGGGCCCTCGCACCGCGACTCCACCCCGGTGGCGAAGCGGCGCAGCGCACCGCGCAGCACGCAGGACAGGAGCTTGGCCTGGTACACGACGTCCTTCTCGGACCCCATCCCCGTGCGCAGCCACGCCTCCAGGCGCACCAGCGGCGAGGTGTCCGAGCTCAGCAGCTCGTTCACCGCCATCACCGGCGTCTTGAAGCGCACGTAGTTGTGGATGTCCGCGTAGAAGTCCGCCCGCGGGTACGTCTCCGCGTCGATGTTCAGGCTCCCCGGCAGGAAGAGATACGCCTCGACGAGGTAGCGCGTCTCATCCGCCCCGGAGGGCTGATACTCGAGCTTGATCTCAAACTGCTTCCGGTCGTGGACCTCGAAGCGGCTCTGCAGGGGTGCGGGTGACTGGGACACGTGTGGAGTCTACGCTACATCCCTGTCACGCGGGAGTGACCCCAACGTCACACATCGTTGGGGCCACACGGATATTACCCGCCAGTGCCGGTCCGATTCGCTGGCGCCGCCGGGGGCACCGGCAGCGTGGCCGGCACGGGCGTGGACTTCGGCTGGGGCCGGGCGTTCCACACCTGGGTGGCCAGCAGCAGTCCGAGGAAGGACAGCGGCAGCATGGCGTAGGGCCAGTTGCCCCAGTTGGCGGCGGTCTTCGCTTCGTCACCCATCGGCAGGATGGAACCCAGCAGGATGGACTGCAGCGCGGTGCCCGCGTACACGGCGCCGTCGATGATGCCAACCGCGAGGCCGGCGTTCTTCTTCCCGCCGAAGTCCATGCTGGCCGTGCCGGACAGCATGCCGTGCACGCCGATGACACACAGGGACATGAAGATGACCGTCCAGCCCAGGGCCACGCTCTCCAGGACGAACACGGAGATGACGGCGCCCACCGACATGCCGGCGTAGAGCACGGCGGACACGGGGCCGCGGCGCGAGTCGAACACGCGG
The DNA here is from genome assembly GCF_006547365.1 of Myxococcus sp. AB056. NCBI lineage: Bacteria > Pseudomonadati > Myxococcota > Myxococcia > Myxococcales > Myxococcaceae > Myxococcus > Myxococcus sp. AB056. The sequence continues at coordinate 69,495 of NZ_VHLB01000009.1, forward strand.
TCGCTGATGACGCCGGCGAACATGCCGCCGGTGATGCCCGCCACGCACAGCAGCATGCCCCAGTTGGCGGCGACGAACGTTTCGCCAAGGCCCGTCGCCTTCGCGAACTTGGGGTACCACTGCATGATGGCGTTGCGCATGAAGCCGCTGCAGAACTCGATGCAGAGGATGATGATGATGGCGCGGTTGGTCAGCATGCGCTTCAGCACACCCGCCACCCCCAACTGAGGCCCGGTCTCTCCGGAGGACGCGTCCGCGGTGTCGAAGTCCGGATGGCCCGCGTGGCTGGGCGTGTCGCGGATGACGAAGTAGTCCACCACCAGGAACACGGCGAGGATGGCCGCGGGTACGAAGAACGCCCAGTACGTGGGCGCCGCCTTCACGATGAGCCGGCTCCAGTCGTAGGCGAAGTAGACGCCCAGCGAGATGAGGATGCCGAACACGCCGCCCAGCAGGCCGCGCTCGCGCACGTGGAACCAAGCCGCGTTCACCTTGACGATGGAGACCGCGCCGAAGCTCTGGAAGTACATGTTGACGGCGTAGAGGAACGACAGCGTCGCCACCAAGCCGCCCGGCGGCGCCCAGTTGTGCGTCAGCACCGCGTACACCACGCCGCCCATGGCCACGTTCGCCACCGCCGAACCCGCGGCCGACATCAGGATGGTCTTCCGGCCACCCAGCCTGTCCGTCAGCGGGCCGTTGAGGAGGAAGGCCACGCCGTAGACGGCGGTGCCCCACGCGAAGATGGTGCCGAAGTCCGCGTTGGAGGTGCGGTCCCCCATGGCGCTGGTGGCCACGTTGAGGTTGTAGCGCCCCATGTAGAGGAACGCGTACGTCATGCCCAACGGGAACCAGTTGAAGAACCGACGGCGCTTGAATGCCTCCGAGTGCCCCAGCTCCACCTTGGGCAGGCGCGCGAGGACGAGGCCGATGGCCCCCAGGAGGATGAGGATGGGCAGGAACTGGGCCAGCCAGGGGGGCAGCGACGACATGCAGCGACCTCTGCGGTGGATTGCGGAACGCCGCGCACCCTACCCCGGCACGCGGCCGTGCGAAAACAATGCACGCCCTTCAGGGCTGCAGGGCAAGCAGCCGCGTCAACGCGACTTCCGTCTTCGCATCCGGGATGTCACCGCGCCGGCACGCGTCCAACACGTCCTGGATGGGACGCCAGTGCAGCTGCGTGCCCTCCTCTAGAGGCGAACCATCCCCTTCGGGCTCCTCGGCTGACAGGTCCGTGACGTCCACCGCGGCGGGAAACACCTTTTCGGACAGGATGCCCGGCGCCAGGAAGAAGGCGCCGCCCAACAGCCGGATGTCCTCCGGCTTCACGTCGAACCCGGCCTCCTCATGCACCTCTGCCGCGGCGCGGCGACGCAGGCCTTCCTCGCCCTTGTCCTCCGGTTCCAGCAGTCCCGCGACGATTTCTTCCACGCGCAAGTAGCCAGACGCAGGGTCTGGAACGGTCATCGCGTCCCGGCTGTCCTTCCGGAAATACGCCGCGGGCCGGAGGTTCATCCGCGTCAGGACCTCCATGCCTGACGCACCGCGGCGATAGACGAGCACCGCCACCGCGTCCAACCGGGGCCTGTCCACCACGTCCACGCGGTATACGGGAGAGGAAGAACCGTCCGCGCGCCGGTTGCGGCAGCGCAGCCGCCGAACCCTGAGAAAGCCCTCGTCGCATCTCGCGGTAGACGAGAAATCCTCGATGATCTCGATGTCAGTCACACTGGAATGACGCTGCCGCATGTCCGCCTGCTCTCCTGTGGAGTAGGAACGCCGATGGCAGGAACCTGGCCCGCCATGGTGGCGTTGCTTGCCCGACAAAGCTTGATCCCGTACCTTGCGCCCGCTTTACCGCTGTCTCCCTCCCGAAACACGGAATTCTCTTGATGCGTCGCCTCCTGCTCGGCCTCTGCTGCGCCCTGGCATCTGCTTCGTGCATGCCGGTGCTGGAAGGCCAGGACTACAACCTCGAGGGGCAGGAGGTGCGTCTGACGCTCCTTCATACCTCGGACATCCATTCGCGCCTCATCCCCTATGACTTCACGCCGTTGAAGACGGACGTGGACCTGGGGACCATCCCGGAAGCGGGTCCCTTCGGCGGCGCTACGCGCATGGGGGCGTTGCTCAAGCGCGAGCGCTCCCAGGGCGAGCGTGTGCTGCACGTGGACTCGGGCGACTGCTTCCAGGGCGCGCCCATCTTCAACCTCAACACCGGCGAGGTGGAGTTCAAGTTCCTCTCCGAAGCGCGGCTCGACGCGGCCGTCGTGGGCAACCACGAGTTCGACGCGGGCCTCCTCAACTTCACCCAGATGGCGCAGCAGCACGCGACGTTCCCGCTGCTGGCGGCCAACTACTTCTGGGATGACTGGCGGGCGAACGGCAACCACCAGACGGCCCTGGAAGTGGAGCCGTACACCATCCGCAACGTGAAGGGCCTCCGGGTGGCCATCATCGGCATGGCCAACATCTCCTCGCTCAACTCCATCGTCGAAGGTGGCAACAGCCTCCAGGTGACGCCGCTGGAGCAGAACGAGGTGGCGCGCGCCTACGTGGACCTGCTGCGCCCCGTCACCGACCTCATCGTGCTGGTCAGCCACCTGGGGCTCCATGAGGACCAGGACGTCATCCAGGGCTACGAGGCCTATTACGAGTACTCCCGCGCCAAGGCCTACGTGCAGCGCCAGAAGGACCCCTGGCAGGTGCTGGAGTGGTTCGGCCCCGAAGGGGACGACAAGTCCGTGGTGCGCGTGCGCATCCCCGGCGTGGTGGGCGTGGACGCGGTGATGGGTGGCCACCTGCACGTCGTGCTCAACCCGCCGCAGCTGCTCACCGACCCCGCGGGCCGCAAGGTGGTGCTCGCGCACTCTGGCGCGTTCGCCAAGTACGTGGGCCGGCTGGAGCTGGTGGTGAAGATGCCCGAGGTGCTCGGCACCGGTGAGGGCGGCGAAATCGTCAGCCAGGACTACCGCGTGTTCCCCATGGACGCCCTGTGGTGCGACGACGCCATGCGCCGCTTCCGCCACGACAGCAGCGTGTTCTGGGAGGAGGGCCAGTTCCTCCGCGACGAGCGCGTCCGTCAGGCCATCCAGGCGTGCAAGAACCAGGAGGACCGGATGACCACGCATCTGCTCCAGCCGTACATCCTGGGCATGGACTTCAACTTCCAGCTGACGTCCATCTTCTCCTACGCGCCGCGCGACGTGCAGCGCCGCAACAACTCCACGGGTGGTGACTCGCCGCTGGGCAACATCGCCGCGGACTCCATGCGCAAGCGCCGCCGCGTCGAGGCGGAAATGGCGCTCACCAACTCGCTGGGCATCCGCGACAACCTCTACGCGGGCGTGGTGAGCCAGGAGTCGATGTTCAACGTGTTCCCGTTCGAGAACACCATCAACATCATGTACCTCTCCGGCAAGGAGATGCAGGAGATGTTCGACTTCGTCACCGAGCGCTCCGCGGAGCGCGGCTGCGTCAGCCAGGCGCAGATCTCCGGCGCCCGCTTCACCATGGACTGCGCCCAGGTGCAGGTGAACGACCTGCAGACCCCCTGCAACCCGGAGCTCAACGGCACGGACTGCCCCAACCAGGACCGTCAGGGTCATGCGCCGTGGCAGTGCTTGGTGGACCAGAGCAGCGATGCCAGCGTGGGCCGCTGCTACGCGCACCCGGGCACCAACATCCAGATCAACGGCAAGCCGCTGGACATCACCGGCACGTACAAGATCGCCGTCAACGACTACATCGCCAAGGGTGGCTCGGGCTTCAACGTCCTCAAGCGCAACACCACCCGCATCGAGACGGGCATCTCGCTGCGCGACTCGCTCATCGGCTACATGCAGGGCTTCTGCACCTGCGAGGACATCCTCGCGGGCCGCGAGACGTCCAAGTCGGGCCACTACTGCGGCAACCTCGTCAACGGCCGCTGGACGGTGAACGAACAGGTGGTGGGCTCCTGCCGCGCCGCCGCCGACTTCAAGGCCGCGCTGGACAAGCAGGTGGGCAGCTGCGCCTGCAAGGAGCTGCTGTCGCTCCCCTCGGACGCCGCGGATCGCTGCGGCGTGCCGGGCCTGACGGCCGAGGACATCCAGAGCCAGTGCAACGTGCCGGAGGGTCCGTACACAGGCCGCTGCAGCTGCCGGGATGTGCTGGCGGGCAACAACCCCATCTGCGGCACGGTGACGAACCAGCTGCGGAACTTCTGTGAGAACCCCACCTCCGTGTCCATCGCGGACGCGGTTGAGGATTCCCGTATCGGCCGGAGGGTGAAGTAAATGAAGCGCCTGCTCTTCCTGTCGGCCCTGGCGGCGGCCGGCTGTTACACCCAGGACACGCCTCAGCCTGATGGCGTCGCCTCGTTCCGCGTCAACCTCACGGGCATCTACACCGGCGGCACGCGTACCCCGCTGCCGGTGGTGAATGAGTGCGCCACCGCGCACGGCGGCCAGGACAAGGTGCCGCTGGAGGTTCGCGGCACGGCGGACTGCCGGCTGACCATGCCCCGGACTCCGGTGGACTTCGACGTGGAGATCCTCGCCCTGGACGCGAAGGGCCAGCCCATGGAGTCGTTCAACGGGCCGGTGTCCTTCCGCACGGTGCCGGGCAACCTGATGGGCGAGTACCGCTACCGCTGGACCCAGCTCACCAACGGCCGGGGAACCGGCACGGTGCGCTCCGGCCAGCTCTACGGCGACGCCCACGTCTGGGTGCAGGACGAGCCGCCCCAGGTGGATTACGCCGACGGGCAGGTCATCCCCGGCGAGCTGCCCCAGGAGCCGGCGACGCGCACGAACGCCACCGGCCTGTCGCGGATGATGAAGTTCGAGGAGCCGACCATCTCCACGGTCCAGGTTCCGCAGAACAGCGATCAGCTCACCGCGTACGCCGGGACGTACATGCGCATCGGGCGCAACCCGGAGGCCGGCCCGCCGCTGCTGCAGAACTGCGCCGAGGGCGACCCGAACGACAAGCAGCCGGTGACGCTGCTGGTGACGGGCACGGACCCGGGCGGCTTCTTCGTCACGGACATGACGGCCTGCCGCGTGGGCGAGAACAGCGTGCCGGGCGCCAACATCCAGACGGGTGAGCCGGACGGCTACTATCCCGGCCGCTTCAACTCGCTCTACGTCTACAACTACTCCTTCCCCGAAGGGCTGGACCCGGGCGACCTGCTGTGGTCGGTGTCCGGCTCCGTGCAGGAGTTCACCGCCACCACGCAGCTCACCTTCCCCGCGTGGACGGTGCGCGAGCGCGTCCGGCTGCTGCCCCAGACGGAGTGGGACAAGTATCTGAAGTTGTCGCCGCCGGTGGAGATCAACGGCCGACTGTGCGGCTACAGCGGCTCGCTCTACATGACGGACCCGCTGTGTGGTTACAGCTACGGCAACTACAAGATGGAGAGCCTGGAGTCGTCACTGGTGAAGCTCAGCCGGGTGAAGTTCCCGCGCGTCTTCCACAACTGTGACGCCAACGGCAACGGCACCGTCCCCTTCTTCTGCCCCAACACCCGCGCGGGGACGTGGGGAAGCTGCGGCACGGACAACCCGAACGATCCGGACATCGCCGAGCGGCAGTGCAACATCGACTGCACCATGGGCATTGGCCAGTTCGCGGGGGTCCACTGCGCCGAGCGCAACACGTACAACGGCTTCGGCCAGTTCGTCGTGGAGATGAACCCCACCGGCGCCGCCTCGGCGGGCCTGGACGAATCCGTCCCCGGGCGCATCCAGACGTTCACCGCCTCCGTCAACACGGACCCCACCATCGTCAACTGGGCCCAGTCGGACACGTTCAGCAGGGATCAGCGCGTCAACGTGTCCTGCGACAAGGCGGCCAACGTGCGCTTCGGCGCCAACGGCACGCCGGTGGCGCTGGCGGCCCAGACTCCGCTGCAGCACACCATGGCCGCGGGTGAGGGCATCGTGTACGCCTCCGTCCAGAACCGCGAGGACGGCACCATCACCTGCAAGGTGGCGGCGGACGCGCGCACGCGCATCAACCTGGTCACCAAGGACGCGGTGCCGGACCTGGTCCCCGACTGCCGCGAGGATGACCCGAACGCGGAGGCGGCCCAGCAGTGCCGCAATCTGCATGCGGCCACCTTCGACGTCGTGGGCCACCTGCGGCAGGTGAGCGCCGCCCGCCCCCGGTGGAACGTGCTGCCTCGCGACGTGGACGACATCTGCTGCTACCCCGGCCCGGGCATGGAGTGCCCGCGACCGATCCGGCCTTGCGTCAATCCGTAGTCTTCTGATGATTCTCGCGACCCGGTGACGGGAAGCAGGGAGGAGCGGTCCCTTGGGCCGCTCCGTGGAGAGGGACATTGAAAACGCTGCAGAAGCTGGCCCTGACCGGCCTGATTTCCCTGAGTGCGCCCGCGTGGGCCAGTGACTTCGTGGACACCCGTCTGTCGTTCGTCTTCGCGGACGACAACGTGCTCGCGGGCTCTGGTGAGACGACGCCGAACAGCCCCGATGCACGGTTCGGCGCCGGCAACCAGAACACGCAGTTCTACGACAACTTCAACACCCGGTTCTCCGGCTTCGAGTCCCTGTCGAACGTGGTGCTCTACAAGCGGGCACCGGCCTTCTTCGAGGGTTTGACGACCGAAGCGGCGCTGACGCTGCTGGTGCTCGAGCGGCCCTCGGGCGGCGTCGACATCCGCGACAACTCCAGCTACATCCGCCTCAACTACCAGCCGCCGGGCTGGAGCGAGAAGGAAGGCATCTCGCTCGTCGGCTTCCCGGTGTCCGCGGACCGTTTCCGTCTGGGCTATGCGTACCGCATCTCCTGGGGTGGCAGCGGCGTGTTCACCACCCGCGCCGCCACCAACGGCGTGCCCGGTGGCAAGCTGCAGATCACCCGCGACAACTGGTACGCGTACGTCGGCGGCAAGACGGCGCTCATGCAGAACGAGCTCATCCGCGAGGAAGAGACCAAGTACGGCCTCATGGCCGGCGCGGGCTGGGACATCCTGGAGACGCTGCGCGTCGAGGCGGGCGGCGGCTACTTCCAGAAGGGCCTGGTGCCCGGCCTGGCGACGCTCGGCGTGGAAGCGCCGGTGAACGCCGCGGGCGTGTCCGGACAAATCGTCTACCACGTGGGTGTGCCCGTCGGCACCAGCGTGGACTTCCGGCTCTACAAGAACGACCCGGACATCTATCAGCGCTTCTTCGCGCCGGAGCAGTACCCGGGCGGCCTGTCGTACACCGTGTCGCTGGAAGGCAGCTACCTGTCGCAGACGCTGGAGAAGCCCAACGACTTCGGCGCCACCAAGCCGCAGGGCGCCACCGCCGTGGCCCTCCAGGCGCGCGCGAAGTACGACCTGCTCCGCGTCAGCCTCCTCGGCCTGTACCGCAGCCTGTCCTTCATCCAGTTCGAGGTGCCGGGCTTCCCGCCGTTCCAGGACTTCCCGGAGGGCACGGAGCTGAAGCCGGAGATGTTCCTCGCGGTGGGCGCTGACTACCACCTGCCGAAGCTGCACTTCACGCCGGGCTTCATCATCGGTGTGCAGCAGCCGGCCTCGTTCCGCAGCCCCACGCCGGTGCTGGGCGGCAACAACCCGCCGGAGAACCTCATCGGCACGCGCACCGTCGTGGTGCGTGACGTGAACCAGCTCAGCATCCTTCCGGAGACGTGCGGCCGCGGCGGTGCGGCGTGCAAGGCGGAGCCCATCTACTCCGCGAAGGCCACGTTCCGCTGGGACCTGTCCGACTCCGTCGCCGCCGTCGGCGAGGTCTACTACACGTACGACACCAACCGGACCACGTTCCGGGACGACGTGACGGGTGTGGCGCAGCCGAGCTTCGAGCGTCCGCACGCGCTGGGCTTCAACACGATGCTCCAGGCGCGCTTCTAGTCCACCGCCCTGCCCCACCGGGGCAGCCGGAAGGGCTTCGCGGCCCGGCCTCTCCTCGTGGGGGGCCGGGCCGTCGTGCGTCAGACGGTCGTCATCCGCACCACCTCGTCGAAGGCGGTGAAGCCCTGGGCCAGTTTGCGCACGGCGGCCTCGCGCAGCGTCCGCATGCCGGAGCGCCGGGCCGCGTCCACCATCTGCGAATAGGGGGCCTCGCGGGCGATGAGGTCTCTCAACTCACCCGCGCTGGTGACGATTTCGAAGACGCCCGTGCGGCCCACGAAGCCAGTGCCACGGCAACGCACGCACCCTGCCCCCTTGAGCAGGCGCACGCCACCGGGCAGCAGCGGCAGGGGCGCCTGGAGCGCGAGCAGCTCGTCCGGCGTCAGCGTCGTCTCCTGCGCGCAATGACTGCACACCCGGCGCAGCAGCCGCTGCGCCATGACGCCCAGGAGGCTCTGCGCCAGGAGGAAGGACGGCACGCCCAAATCCCGCATGCGCGCCACCGCGCCCAGCGCGTCGTTGGTGTGCAGTGTGGACAGCACCAGGTGGCCGGTGAGCGCGGATTGAATCGCGTTCTCCGCTGTCTCCGGGTCGCGAATCTCACCCACCATGATGACGTCCGGGTCCTGGCGGAGGATGTGGCGCAGCGCTCCGGCGAAGTCGAGCCCCACCTTGGGCTGCACCTGCACCTGGTTGAAGGCGTCCCACACCATTTCGATGGGGTCTTCGATGGTGGTGACGTTGACGTCCGGGCCCGCCAGCGCCTTGAGCGCGGAGTAGAGCGTCGTCGTCTTCCCGCTGCCCGTGGGGCCCGTGACGAGGATGAGCCCGTGTGGCTGGTCAATCCAGGACTCGAAGGCGCTCTTCTCGTCGGGCTCGAAGCCGAGCTGGGCGATGTCCTGCACCAGCGTCTCCGGGTCGAAGATACGGATGACCACCTTCTCACCGAACGCGGTGGGCAGCGTGGACACGCGGAGTTCGACCTCGCGGCCGTCGCGCTCCGTCTTGATGCGGCCGTCCTGCGGCTTGCGGCGCTCGGAGATGTCGATGCGCGCCAGCATCTTCACGCGCGAGACGATGGGCGGATGCACCGGCGCCGGCAGCGTGTGCACCGGATGCAACACGCCGTCGATGCGCAGACGCACCACGCTGGTGGTGCGCTTGGGTTCGATGTGGATGTCCGAGGCACGGTTGTCGAACGCGTAGCGCAGCAGGTAATCCACGGCCTGCACCACGGGCCGGTCCGACGCCTCCAACTCCTGGGTGCCGCTGAGCGAGACGAGCTGCTCGAAGTTGGCGACCTGCGCTCCGGCGGCGGCGCTGAAGTCGTCGGCGGCGCGCGCCAGCGTCTTCTTGAAGCCGTAGATGTCGCTGATGGACTTGAGGATGTCCGCCTTCGCGCTGAGGACGGGCTCCACCGGCAGCCCCGTCAGGCGGTGGAAGCTCTCGAAGAGCTCCCGGTCGAAAGGGTTGGCCACCGCCACCAGCAGCCGGCCCTGCGGGGTGCGCTCCAGGGGAAGCAGCACGTGCTTCTGCGCATAGGGCCTGGACACGGTGCGCGTAGCCAGCGCCATGTCGAGCTTGAGCGGGTCAATCTTCCGGTAGGCCATGCCGGCGGCGCGCGCGGCAGCCTCCGTGACGCGGTCCTCGTCCAGCACGCCTCGGCCGTTGGACAGCGGCACCTGGAACGCCGCCACGATTTCCACCGGAGATACGTCGTACCGGGCGGCCTCCTTGCTGCCGCCCGTGCCCCCCTGGTGCGCCTTGAGCACCCGGGCGCGCGCGGCGCCCTCGCGGGCCAGCACCTCCTGGGCCTGCTGGGGTTGCAGCAGCCCCTGGGCAACGAGCGCCTCCAGCACGAACAGCGTGGTGAAGTCATCCCGGCTCTTCGGAGCAGTGCCACCCACGCCGCTCACTGGCTGTACCAAGCGCGTCTCCTTTCACCCCGGGCGCCCGCCGGAGTGCGCCCCCGAAGCGTACCAGACGCATCCCGGCACACGGCCGTGCGCCGAGCGGAAAACACCCCCTGGCGCCCTCCGCTCCACCAGCCAGGCATGGAGCCGCTGTCAGGCACGTCGTGCGGCCGTGCGGGCACGGCGCCGCGCCACCGTCAGTGCACGGTGCTCGTCACCGCGAGCACGGCGGCATCCACCAGGGCCTCTGGCGTCGGCCGCTCCGCGACAGCCGCAGCGGGCACGCCCAGCCGCTCCAGGGCGGACGCCGTCGTCGGACCGATTGCCACCACCCGCGCGGTGGCCAGGCGCTCGCGTCCGGCCTCTTCCACGAAGGCCTCGGCCGTGCGCGGCGAAGCGAAGAGCACGACGTCCGGCGGTGAGGCATCCAGCAAGGCCAACGACTCCGGTGGCAGGGGCGCGGGCGTGGCGCGATACGCCGTCACCCGCGTCACCAGGAGGCCGTACTCTCTCAGCCCGTCTTCCAGCTCACGCCGGCCTTCCTCGGCGGCGGGAAGCAGGACTTCGTCACCCGGTTGCAGCGCATCCTTGATGAGGTTGAGCAGGGCCGCGCCCGTGCCCTCGGAAGGTTCGGCCACCACGTCCAGGCCGTAGCCCTCCGCGGCGCGCGTCGTGCGCGGCCCCACGGTGGCCACCTTCACCCGCTGTATCCGGTCCTGGGTGCCCGCCTCGCGCAGGGCCTCCATCAGCGCATCCACGCCGGTCGGGCTCGCGAACACCACCCAGGTGTAGCGCTGGATGTGCTCGGCCGCTGACGCGAGCGGACGTGGGTCCTCCGGAGGATGCAGTTCCAGAAGGGGCACGCTCAGCACTTCAGCGCCCTCATCCTCCAGGAGGAAGCACAACTCCTCGGCCCGCTCACGCGGGCGCGTCACCAAGACTCTCTTGCCTTCAAGTCGCCGTTCCACGTGAGCCGCAGTCTAGGACTCCCGCGCCTCGGAGCGGCGCGCGAAATCACGCAAGATGTCCGCCGCCCCACGAGACAGCAGGTCATCCGCCAGGGATTCACCCAGTGCATGGGCCTGCGACACGGGGCCGCGCACCTCGCCCCGCACCACGTGTGTGCCATCCGGACGGCCCACGAGTCCGCGCAGGAAGACGGTGTCGCCCGACACGATGGCATGTCCTGCCAGGGGCACGGTGCAGCCCCCCTCCAGCTTCGCCAGCAGCGCGCGCTCGGCAGTGACGGCGATGCGCGTGGTGGCGTGCTCCAGCGGCTCCAGCAGCGCGCGCACGCGCGCATCGTCCGTGCGGCACTGGATGGCCAGCACGCCCTGCCCCACCGCGGGCAGGCTCACCTCGGGCGGCAGCACCTGGGTGATGACGTCCTCCAGGCCCAGGCGCTTGAGTCCGGCGTAGGCCAGCAGCGCCCCCGCGAGCCCCTGCTCCCGCGTCCTCGCCAGGCGCGTCTGCACGTTGCCGCGCACGCTGACGATCTCCACGTCCGGCCGGCGCGAGCGCAGGATGCAGCTCCGGCGCAGCGACGACGTGCCCACGCGCGCGCCCTGCGGAAGCGTGTCCAACGTCAGCCCGCCCAGGCCACAGAAGACGTCGCGCGGATCCTCCCGCTCCGGCACCGCCGCGAGCGTCAGCCCTTCCGGGAACACGGACGTCATGTCCTTGAGGCTGTGCACGGCGATGTCCGCGCGGCCGTCGAGCAGCGCCTGTTCGATTTCCTTCACGAACAAGCCCTTGCCGCCCACCGCGGACAACGGCGCGGACAGGAAGCGGTCTCCCTCGGTGGTCATCTCCACCAGGGTCACTTCCAAACCGGGATGCCGCGAGGTCAGCAGCGCGCCCACGTGGCGCGCCTGCCAGAGCGCCAGGGGACTCTGCCGGGTGGCGATGCGCACGTGCGTCATCACTTGCCCCCCGTGGCGACCTGGACTGGCGCGGCCATGACGGAGGGCGCGGCGGCGGCGGTGCCGACCTCCTCCTCCAGCAGACCGAACAGCTCGGCGGCGGCACCCGCCAGGCGGTTGCCCTCCCCTTCCGGCCCCACGGCGCGCAGCCGCGCGGTGGGCTCATGCAGCAGCTTGTTGACGATGGCTCGGCCCATGGCCTCGATGCTCTTGCGTTGCTTGTCGTTGAGTCCGTCGCCCAGGGCGCCCAGCGTGCGCTCCACCTCGGAGCGAGCAATGGCTTCCGCGCGCTGACGCAGTCGCGCCAGCACCGGCGTGCCCTCACGCAGCGCACGCTCCTTGACGAAACGCGCTACTTCCTGCGCGACGAGCACGCCCGCCTTCTGCGCCTCTTCCGCGCGCGCCGCGGCGTTGTCCGCGACGAACTTCTGGATGTCGTCCACGTCGTATGCATGTACCCAGTCCAGCGTGCCCACCGCCGGATCGATATCGCGAGGCACCGCCAGGTCCACCATGAACAGCGGCCGCCCCCGGCGTCCGCGCCCCAGGGCGCCCACGTTGTCCCGCGTGAAGAGCGGCGCCTGCGACGCCGTGCTGCACACCACCACGTCCGCCGCGGCCACCAGACCGAGCAGCTCCTCGAAGGGCCGCGCCTGTCCGCCCACCTCCGCCGCCAGCGCCTCCGCGCGCGACAGGGTGCGGTTGGTGACGTAGAGCTTCGACGCACCGGCCTGCTTCAGGTGGCGCGCCGCCAGCTCGCCCATCTCCCCCGCGCCCACCACCAGCACCGTCTTGCCCGCGAGCCCGTCGAACACCTTGCTGGCCAGCTGCACCGCCGCCGCCGCCATGGACGTGGCCGCGCGGCCGATGGCCGTCTCCGTGCGCACGCGCTTGGCGCAGCTGAAGGCGGCCGCGCACGCGCGCATCATCTCACCGCGCACCGCGCCCGCGCCCTGGCCCCGCTCGAAGGCTTCCTTCACCTGGCCCAGAATCTGGGCCTCGCCCAGCACCATGGAGTCCAGGCTGCAGGCCACGCGGAACAGGTGCACCAGCGCCGCCTCGCCCTGGTGCTCGTAGAGGTGCTCCAGGGCTTCCACGCCGCCCAGCACCTGCAGCTCCGTCAACGCGCGCTGCCGCGCCATCGCCGCGTCCGGCGCGAACAGGTACACCTCCACGCGGTTGCAGGTGGATACCCAGAGGGCCTCCACGGGCGCCTGGGCCAGCCGCTGGAGCACGTCCACCTGACGCGACTCCGGCAAGGCCAGTCGCTCACGGACGGTGAGCGGCGCCGTCCGGTGGGACAGGCCAATGCAAATGAGCTCCATACTCAGGGCATCCTCATGGCCGCCGAGGGCGACGACACGTCATACGAGGACAGGAAGGACACCATGACCAGGCAGAACCCCGCCATGGTGAGGAAGGCCACCCGCCGCCCCCGCCAGCCCGCGACGGAACGCGCCACCAGCAGCGCGGCGAAAACCGCCCACGCAACGAGGGTGGCCAGCGTCTTCCCATCCACGGTCCAGGGGCCCGGCGCGGTGCCCACGAAGAAGGCCCCCGTGGCGAGCGTGATGGACAGCGCCAGGAAGCCCCACACCACCAGGCGCCGGTTCAGCGTGTCCAGGAACTCCAGGGAGGGCAGGCGGGAGAACAGCAACCCGAAGCGCTTCGCCTTCACCTGCCGCTCCATGAGCACGTACATGACGCCCACGCCCGCGGCGACCGCGAACGCGGCCAGCCCCATCAGCGCCAGGGTGATGTGCAGCGGCAACAGCGGCTGACGCACCCCGGGAGGCAGCGGCGCCTGCCCGCCCTGCATCAGCAGACCGGGCAGCAGCGCGGCCAGCGCCAGCGGCGTGAGAAAGGCGCCGATGACGGGCCGGCGGTAGCGCACATCCAGGAACAGGAAGATGACCAGCAGCAGGAAGGCCAGCGCGGAGAAGCCTTGCGCCAGGCCCACCGGCCGCCCGCTCTGCACCCCGAGCAACTCGAAGAGCGCCACGCCATGCAGCGCCAGTCCACCGCCCACCAGCACGCGCCCGGCCGTGGCCAGGGCCTCGGACTGGCGGACCAGGTAGGCCAGGTAGACGACAGCGGCGATGCCATACGCGTGGCAGGCGAGCGAGACGAGCGTGTGGCTCATAGGGGCAGGCTCATAACCACGGAAGACGGGCGAATCAGCCCATCTTGTTGAGGATGAAAGCAGCCAGAAGGTCTGCTTCAGAGTCCGGTTTCTTGTCCGCGCCCTCTGGCCTGGGCGCGCCGGCGGCGACCTCCGCTACATACCCTGGAACAACCTCATAGGCGTTGTCCCCCACCAGCACCGAGTCGGCCATCTGCTCGGCACCCAGTCGGGCAAGTTGCTCCTCGGTCTTCACCCGGGCCACCAACCCCTGGGTGTCTTCGCCCGACACGAGCTGGACGAAGTGGACCGCGGGCGTGAGGGGGAAGGCCACGCCGCCTTCTGCCATCACCACCAGCCGGCCTTCGCGCAGGTCTGCTTTGTCCGCCAGCGCCCACTCCTCGAGCTGGGTCTGGGGCAGGAAGAGCTTCGTCACGCCTTCCAGCTTACACCAGCCACCCCTCCCCCGGGGGAACGCTTGGGGGAAATGGTTGAAACAGGCGCCATCCATCCGCATCTGAGCCGCCAGATTGGCTGATGGCCGGCCGATCCTTGCAGGCCCACCGGACGCGTACTACACGCGGCGGAGGTGCCCGGACAGGCACGAGGAGACACCATGGCAGGCGCGGACGTGACGAACATCGGGGATGGCGACTTCAAGCAGCAGGTCCTGGACTCCCAGGAGCCCGTGCTGGTGGATTTCTGGGCGACGTGGTGCGCGCCGTGCCGCGCCATCGCGCCCTCCATCGAAGCGCTGGCCTCGCAGTACAAGGGGCAGGTGAAGTTCACCAAGCTCAACATCGATGAGAACCAGGACACGCCCCAGGAGTACGGCATCCGCTCCATCCCCACCCTGCTCCTGTTCAAGGGCGGCCGCGTGGTGGAGCAGATTGTCGGCGCGGTGCCCAAGGCCCGCATCGAAGACGCCGTGAAGAAGGCCCTGACGTAGACTTGCCGCTGCGGGGTCGGGCGCGCGAGAGAGCCCCTGCTGCTCTTCCGCGCACCACCCGCGGCCTCCTCCTGCCTCAGCTCAGCAACTCCACGCAGCGGCGGAGCACCTCCAACCGCGAGTAGCGCTTGTCGTTCCCTGGCACCACGTGCCACGGCGCGTCGGGGCGGTGCGTGCGGTCCAGCATCTCCTGGATGGCCGCTTCGTACTTCTTCCACTTCGCCCGGTTCCGCCAGTCCTCGGGCCCCAGCTTGTAGCGCTTGGCCGGGTCCGCCTCGCGCTCGCGAAACCGCTGCAACTGCGTCTTCTTGTCGATGTGGATGAAGAACTTCACCATCCGCACACCGTCCGCGGTGAGCATGTGTTCAAAAGCATTGATTTCATCGTAGGCGCGCCGCCATTCCGCCGGCTTCGCGAAGCCCTCGACCCGCTCCACCAGCACCCGGCCGTACCAGCTCCGGTCGAACATGCAGACCTCGCCCGCGCCCGGCGTCTTGCGCCAGAAGCGCCACAGGTAATGGTGTCTGCGCTCCTCTTCTGACGGCGAGGAGATGGGCCAGACCTTGTAACCACGCGGGTCCATCAGCGTAGTGAGCCTGCGAATGGCGCCGCCCTTGCCGGAGGCGTCCCAGCCCTCGAAGACGATGACGGCCTTCCGCCCCGCCAGGTAGTTCTGGATCTGCAGCTCGAAGACGCGCTCCTGGAGGGCTTTGAGCGTCTTCTCATATTTCGCGTGTTCACCCGCCGAGACAGACGGGTCGACCGCTGCGAGTGTCACAGTGCCATGAGGACATACGGGAAACACGTATCCATTTGCAGTCTTGTCATCAATTTTTTGAGATCGTTTACGAGTCAAGACAGACCCTCCAAGGTTGTATTGACAGCGATGACTTCAACCGCCAAATAGGCACATAGCAGTGTCTGTGTTGGCTGACTGTTTTCACTTGGAGTATTCATGGCACGTCCACGCAAAGAATTGTCCACCGTCCCGCTGACGCCGGCCATGGTGAACTGGGCCGAAGCCTTGGGAGACGCCATTGGACGCGGCATGCTGCGCGCGCTCAACGACGGGATGCCCAGGCTGGGCAGCACCTCGCCCAGCTCTACCGCGCTCACCGCGGGCCGGCGCCGCGGCCGTCCGCCGAAGGTGATGGCGGGCGCCAGCCTGGTTTCACTGGATCGCCGTTGCACCATGGAGGGCTGTACTCGCGAACAGCGCTCGAAGGGTCTGTGCTCCGCGCACTACCAGGCCGAACGCCGCCGCCAGATTTCGGGCAGCAAGTCGGCCTGAGTGCCTGCACACCGGACACCCGCCCACGGCCCTGGGCGATGACCGGTCCAACGCATCAGCCCTGCCAAGGGTCGGAAACGGACGACGTCGCCTTGAGCAACTCCCAGGCCGCCAGCACGTCCACCACGCGCTCCACTTCGTTGGGCAGGGAGCGAGCCCGCTGGGACTTGAGATAGTCCTCCGCGAAGGCCCTCAGCCGCATCCCCACGAAGAGCCGCGCCAGTGCCACCTCCGTCTGACCGCTGAAGTCGAGGAAGCGCACGCCAAAGCCGCTGCGGCCCTCCGGCCCGTTCCCCCGCTCCTCCCGCACGATTTCCGCGCGCGCCTGCACAGGCGCGGCGCCCGGCTCCAGCGCGAAGCGCACGCCCAGCACGGTGCCCAGCGGCAAGTAGAAGGTGCTCTCCAGGAACGCCCCGCTGACGCTGACGTTGACGGATACGAGGCTCGCCTCGAAGCGACGCTCGCCCGCCTCGTCATCCACCCACACCTCGAAGCGCGTGGCGAGCTGGGCGCGGGGGAAGTGACGGTGCTCCGCCTCGCCCTGGTTCATCTCAATCAACGGCGTGAAGGTCGCTCTCGGCTCGGGACTCACCGCCGCCACGTTGCCAGCAGGACGCGCCGGAACCACCGCGGGGCGGACCTCCTTCGCCAGCGCCGCGACCTGCGCTGGCGCTCGCGCGGGCGCGCGCACCGGCGCCTCCACCCGCGTGCTCCCGACTGCCTTCTGGCCACCCTTCCTCTGCATGATGCGTCCTCATCTGCCCGGGAGGGCTCGCCCTCCACGTGCGTTGGTGGGGTGATTCATACACCACCCCATGCCGCGCGCCGAGAAACGCTTGCGCCCGTCTCGCGAGGATAAATTCCGGAATTTCTCAGAACATGTGACGGCGCATGCTGATGTTCACCAGCAAGCCGATGCTGAGCATCACGGAAAGCAGGGATGAGCCGCCATAACTCATCAACGGCAGGGTGATTCCCGTCACCGGCAGCAGGCCAATCACCATGCCGATGTTCTCGAACACCTGCCAGAAGAGCATCGCCACGACGCCCACCGCGACGAAGGCGCCGAACCTGTCACGCGCGTTGAAACCCACGCCCAGGCCGAAGATGAAGATGGCGCCGTAGAGCACCAGCAGGACGATGCACATGACGAAGCCATGCTCCTCCGCCCACACGGAGAAGATGAAGTCGGTGTGCTGCTCGGGCAGGAAGCGCAGGCCCGTCTGGGTGCCCTCGCGCCAGCCCTTGCCGGACACGCCGCCGCTGCCCACCGCGATTTTCGACTGCGCCGCGTGATAGCCGCTGCCGCGCAGGTCCGCCTCGGGGTCCAGCCAGCCGGAGATACGCTGGCTCTGGTGCTTCTTCAGGTGGTGCCGGACGATGGTGGGCCGAGGCTCCGGCACGTCGCGGATGTAGTCATTCCAGATGACGATGCCCGCGGCGAACACGCCCGCCACCAGCGTGGCCACCAGGTACCAGCGCACCTTCCCGAAGAGGATGATGGTGAGCGACGACAGGCCAATCATCAGCGCGGTGCCCAGGTCCGGCTGCACCAGCACCAGCGCGAAGGGCACGAAGACGACGAGCACCGGCTTCCACAGGCGCGTCAGGCTGTAGGAGGGCGCATTGGGCTGGAAGTCGTCGTGATAGACCTTGGCCAGCATCAGCACGACGCCAATCTTCATGAACTCCGCGGGCTGCATGCGGAACGGGCCGATGACGAACCAGCTCTCCGCGCCCTTGGCCGTGTGGCCGAAGAAGCGCAACGCGATGAGCAGCAGGATGTTGCCCACGTAGATGGGCAGCGCCATGCGCTGAATCCACCGGTAGTCCACCAGGCACACCACCAGCACGGCGACCATGCTGATGCCCAGGTAGGCCATCTGCGAGCCCCAGACGGGCGAGTGCGGCGGCCGTGACGCCGAGGCGAGGTTCCAGATGCCCAGCCCGCACACCGCCAGCACGGAGAAGATGAGGCCCCAGGGGATGTGGGGCACCATCCGGCGCTCAATCCGCAGTTGCACGCGTGCGGTCCTCTTCATCGCCCGGAAGCCGGGCCGGTGGCCGTACCCTTCGCGTCAGCGCCGCCTCGTCGGCTGAGGGCGCGCGCGTCACGGAGGACGGCGTGTAGGGCTGGTTGGGACGCGGCGGCGGCGCCGTGGCGTCCTCCCTCTTCAAATCGAAGTACTTCTGGAACACCGCCATCGCGGTGGGCGCCGCGTCCGCACCGCCGCTGCCGCCGTGCTCGTTGAGCACGACGATGGCCAGCTCCGGCTTGTCCGCCGGCGCGAAGCCCGCGTACCAGGCGTGGTCGCGCTCGAAGTAGCTCATCTGGTGCTTCTTCAAGCGAATCGCCCCCAGGCGGGTCACCTGCGTGGTGCCCGTCTTGGACGCCACCAGGATGTCCTTGTCCCGCATGTGATTCATGCGCGCGCGGTAGGCGGTGCCGCCCGGCTCGTGCGCCACCACCACCAGGCTGTCCACCACCGCCTTGAGGTGCGCGGGCGACAGGTCCACCTTGCGCACCACCTCCGGCTGGAACGACTCGATGGTCTGCCCGTCCAGGTCCTCCAGACGGTTCACCATCTGCGGCTTGTAGAGGGTACCGCCGTTGGCGATGGCCGCGTACACCAGCGCGAGTTGGAGCGGCGTGACGTTGGTGTCGCCCTGACCAATGGAGCTGTTGAGCGCCATGCCCTTGGTGTAGCCGCCGGGCGACGCCTTGTCGTGGTAGGCGCTGGTCGGCATGATGCCTGGCACCTCCGCCACCACGTTGACGCCCGTGGGGCTGCCCAGGCCCAGGGCCTTGCCCATCTCTCCGATGGGGTCCAGGCCGATGGTGTCCGCCACCTTGTAGTACCAGGTGTCGCACGACGACTTCATGGCGGTGTATCCATTCATGAGCCCGTGCCCGGCATCCTTGTGGCAACGCCAGGTGCGCGCGCCCAGGCGGTAGCCACCGGGGCAGTTCACCACCGTCTCCGGACGGAAGGCGCCGGACTTGAACGCGGCCAGGGCGGTGACGACCTTGAAGGTGGAGCCCGGGCTGTAGTGCTCGGCGGCCACGCGGTTGATCATCGGGTCCAGCGGATCTCTCGACAGGAGCGCCATCTGCGCGGGCGTCACGCGGCCGGTGAGCAGGTTGGGGTCGAAGCCCGGGCGCGACACCAGCGCGCGGATGAAGCCCGTGTTGACGTCGATGGCGACCACCGCCCCCGCCACGCCGGGGAAGGCCCGCTCCGCCTCCTCCTGCAACCGCATGTCGATGGACAGCACCAGGTTGCTGCCCGGACGCGGCGACACCACGGCGTTTTCGCCCAGCTTGTCGTTCAGCTCTTCAATGGTCTGCCCGCGCGCGTTCACCACTTCCTTGCGCACGCCGTCGGTGCCGCGCAGGCGCTGCTCGAAGTAGCGCTCCAGCCCGCGCCGGCCAATGTAGTCCCCCAGGGCGTAGCGGGCGCCGTCGCCATTGAGGCGCTCCAGCTCCTCCTGGGTGATTTCATTCATGTAGCCCAGCACGTGCGACAGCACGGAGTTGGTGCGGTAGTGCCGGTGCGGCACGGGCGCCACCTCCACGCCGTCCAGGATGTCGCGGCGCGCGGCCAGCCGGTCGTACTCGTCGCGCGACAGGTCCACGCGCACCGGCACCGGCTGGAAGGGGGCGTTGCGCCGCCCCATGCGCACCATGTCCTCCACCTTCTTGCGCTGGTCCGGGTCCCACTGGAGCAGCTCCGCCAGGCGGGGGATGACCTGCTCGTAGCAGTCGGTGCAGAAGGCCGGGGTGATGAAGGCGTCGAAGGACGGACGGCTGTCCACCAGGATGGTGCCGCGCGCGTCCTTGATGACGCCGCGGTCGGCGCGCAGCCGCACCTGCTTGACGAAGTTGGCCACGCTCTTGGCGGCGTACTCCTCGCCCCGGGTGATTTGCAGGCGGTAGAGCTGGATGGAAATCAGCCCCAGGCCCGCCACCATGGCCAGGCCCAGCCACAGGAAGCGCCGCTTGAGCTCGCGCCCCGGCGTCGTGTTACCCAAGGTGGGTGGCGTCACCGCAGCAACCCCGCGGGCCGCTCCTGAGACGCCTCGAAGCGCCGCAGCAAGGGGTAGAGCGCCAGCGCCGCGAGGCCCGTGAGCGCCACCTGCAGCGGCATCTCCGCCAGCTGCGAGCCCGGACCGTCCTCCTTCACCGTCAGCCAGGTGAAGAAGGTGGCCAGCAGCGAATGGCCCACGTCCGCGCCCATGGCGAACAAGGCGAAGGCCAGCGGACCCCGGACCTCCACGAAGGTCGGCACCAGCCTTCCCACCAGGAAGATGAACACGGCCAGGAAGGTGTAGAGCCAGGTGGGCTGCCCGCTCATCAGGTCGAGCAGATACCCCACGGAGAAGGCGGAGAAGGTCCCTTCGAGCAGCGAGGCCCGCAGGGCCAGGAACGCCACCAACACCACGGTGACGTCAATCCGGCCGAGCTCCAGACCCGCCTGCTTCACCAGGACCGATTCCAGCGTGAGCAACGCCAGCGCCAGTGCGACGGACACCAGGAACTTCATTTCGACGCGCCCTCCGCGGCGCTGCCCGGCGCCATGGCGCTGTAGGGGCTGCCCACCACCAACACCTCTTCCAGCTTGCTCGTATCCACCGCCGGAACGATGTCCGCGCCCTGGAACATGCCGTGCTCCTTCTTCTCCAGGTTCGTCACGCGTCCCACCACCACGCCGGGCGGATAGATGCCGTCCGTACCCGCGGTGATGATGAGGTCACCGTCCTCCACATCCTCGGTGCGCAGCATGTTCTCCAACTTCAGGGGCCCGCCTCCCGTTCCCGCCGCCGTGCCCCGGGCCCGCGAGCGCTGCACACGCACCGCCACCCGGCTCTGCGGATCCGTCACCAGCGCCACATCCGCATACCCGCCCGTCGCCCGGATGACCTGTCCCACGATTCCATCCGGCGTCACCACGGACATGCCGCGAAACACACCCTGCTGCTCACCACTGCTGATGCGGACCGACAGCAGCTTCGCCACCGGATTGACGCCCACCACCCGCGCGGGGATTTCCGGCCCGGGCTCGGCCTCCGCGTAGTTGAGCAGCTTGCGCAGCCGCTCGTTCTCCATCCGCGATTCCCCCAGGGACTGCACCGCCGCGCGCAGCTGGAGGTTCTCCAAGCGCAATGCGTCATTCTCCTGCCGCACGCCTCGGAGGTCCAGGTAGTTCTGGACCCCGGCCACCCCACCCTCAATGACGGACGTCAGCCCCTGTTGCACGGGGGACGCCACGGCGATGATCGCCCGGTCGACGAAGTTGGGTTCCCTGCCCTTCCGGCCACCGAGCAGGAAGGCCACCAGCGGCGAAAGGAGCAGGAAGCCCACGATGAGGGGGCGGTAGTACCGCTTCAGGAGCGACCACACAGGCAGGAGTTTCCGGGGGTGTAATGGGGGAGCAGGGGCTGGCTAAGGGCTCTAAATCGCTTGCATTTTCCGGTGCGTTATCCTAGGCAGTCAAGGCCTGCATGGGGGGCGGTTCCTGGTCCACCACCCACCGGCCGGGCTACCAACAACACCGCGTCGCGAGTCCTTCCGCACGGCTTTTCTCGGCGCGTTTGCCCCAGAAGTGACGACAATGGACGGTCTGAATCCCCGGAAGGTTGCCTCGCTCCTGTTCATCATCGGCATCGCGGTGGTGTTCACGCTCCAGTTCGGCCCGGGCAGCTCTGGCTTCGGCGCCACGGGTGGGGCGACGGCGCCCGGTTCGGTGGCCTCGGTGAACGGCAAGGAAATCCCGCTGCGTGACTTCGCGGCGGCCTGGGCCCAGCAGATGAGCTTCCTGCGCTCGCAGGGCAGCCCGGTGCCCGAGTCGCTCGCCCGCCAGTTCGGCATGCATAACCAGGTGCTCGACCGGCTGGTGAACACGGAGCTGCTGGCCCAGGCGGCCGAGCGCCACGGCATCGCCGCGTCGGACGATGAGCTGCGCAAGCTCATCCACCAGAACACGGACTTCCAGAAGGATGGCCAGTTCGACTTCGAGCGCTACCAGCAGGTGCTGCGCGACTTCTACCGGAAGTCCCCGCAGGACTTCGAGGCGGAGCTGCGCCGGCAGCTGGCGGCCCAGAAGATGATGAACGTGGTGCGCGGCAACGCGGTGGTGTCGGACGACGAGGTCCGCGCCCGCTTCGAGAAGGAAGGCAACCAGGCGAAGGTCGTCTTCGCGCGCTTCCTGCCGGCCATGTACGCCGACAAGGTCCCCAACCCCACCGCGGCGCAGCTGGCCGAGTGGAAGAAGGCGCACGAGAAGGACATCAAGGAGTACTTCGAGGCCAACCGCTTCGTGTACCAGCAGCCGGAGCGCATCCGTGCGCGGCAGGTGCTGGTGAAGCTGTCCCCGGAGGCCACCGCCGACCAGAAGAAGGCGGCCCTGGAGAAGGCGCAGGCGCTGCGCAAGGAAATCGAGGGCGGCAAGGACTTCGCCCAGGTGGCGCGTGACAGCAGCGAGGACCCGGGCAGCAAGGCGCGCGGTGGCGACCTGGGCTGGGTGGAGCGCGGTAGCTGGGAACCGGCGCTGGCGGACGCGGCCTTCGCGCTGAAGCAGGGCGAGGTGACGCAGCCGGTGGAGACGAAGTTCGGCGTGCACCTGGTGAAGGTGGATGAGAAGCAGGCCGCCCAGGACAAGAAGCTCGAGGACGTCCAGGACGAGATTGCCACCACGCTCTACAAGCAGGACCGCGCCAAGCAGCAGGCCCGCGCCGAGGCGGAGAAGGCGCTGGCCTCCGTCAAGGCGGGCCAGGACCTGAAGACGCTCTTCCCGCCGGAGAAGGAGCAGCCCGCGCTGCTGCGCTTCGAGACGGAGACGCGCCCGGAGGCCGTGGAGACGGACAGCTTCACCGCCGAGGGTGAGGCGGTGCCGCACCTGGGCCCCGCGCCCGAACTGGTGAAGGCGGCCTTCGCCGTCAGCGCCCCGCAGCCGCTCGACAACGTGTTCCCCATGGGTGAGGGCTTCGTGGTGGCGCAGGTGGTGGAGCGCCAGAAGCCGGACGCCGAGGGCTTCGAGAAGCGCAAGGAGGAACTGCGCACCCAGGCCCGTCAGGCCAAGCAGATTGAGCTGACGGAGTCCTTCCTCAAGGCGCTGCGTGAGCAGGGCTCGGTGGTGACGAACACCGCCGCCATCGACTCCGTGGTGGGCACCGGGTGAGTCCCGGCGTCCAACCGTGACGCCCCCGAGGGCCGGGCCGAGGGAACTCCCCTCCCCGGCCCTCTCTCATTGCGGGCTTCGCGGCCAACAGGGCCGAAGCGCCAGCTACCGCTCCGGGAACTCGTGGGAGCCTGTGCCGCCGTTGGGAGCAATGGGCTCGGCGATGCAGAGCGCGTCCCGGCCCCGGGCCTTGGCCGCGTACATGGCGAAGTCCGCCGCGCGGATGAGGTCCAGCGCGGACGAGGCATGGTCCGGGTAGGTGGCCACGCCCACGCTGGCGGTGAGGCGCACGTCCAGGCCCTGCTCCAGGAGGAAGCCCCGCCCCCGAAAGGCCTCGCAGACGCGCTGGCCGATGACGGCCGCGCCCTCCGGGTCCGTCTCCACCAGCAACATGGCGAACTCGTCGCCGCCATAGCGGAAGACGGCGTCCAGGTTCTGCCGGCCCAGGGTAATCAGCAGGTCCCCCACTTCCTTCAGGGTGGCGCTGCCCACCAGGTGCCCGTGGGTGTCGTTGATGCTCTTGAAGTGGTCCAGGTCCAGGAAGACGAGCGACAGCGGGTGGCTGAAGCGCTCCGAGCGCTTCACCTCCTGGTCCAACAAGGCGCGCAGGTGCCGGGCGTTGTAGCAGCCGGTGTGCTCGTCCGTAATCGTCAACTCCTGCACCCGCCGGAAGTTGCGCGCGTTCTCAATCGCGATGGCCGCGTAGTCCGCGATGGCGGTGAGGATGGTGAGGTCCTCGTTGGTGAAGGGTGGGTCCATGGGCCCGTTCACCAGTTCGATGATGCCCAGGACCCGGCCCCGGGCCAGCAGCGGCACCGCGAGGATGGAGCGGGTGTGGAAGGCGGAGGCTTCATCGAAGCGTGGCGAGAAGCTGGGGTCCCCGCCCACGTCATGGACGAGCCGCGCCGCGCCGGACGTGAAGACGGCGCCGGCAATGCCCTCGCCCGGGTTGAGCTGGAGGCCCTTGAGCACGTCCGCGCCGTCACCCACCGCGATTTCGAAGTAGAGCTTTCCGGTGCGCTCGTCCTGGAGGATGAGCGACCAGTTGCGAGGCAGCAGCAGGCTGCTGACCTTCTGCATCACCAGCGCCAGCACCTCGCGGAGCTCAAGCGTGGACGTCAGGGCCTTCGCCATCTCATTGAAGGCGGCCAACTGCTCCACTGTCCGCTTCATGGCCGACAGGAGGTCCGCGGGATTCATCCGTAGAGTCCACTCCGGGGCACAAGTCTGGTAAGGCCGGACCGAGCCGTAACATGCACATGAACGCAGATCAAACGTTGCTCGTCCTGGCCTCGGCGTCGCCGCGACGCAGGGAACTTCTGGCACAGCTGGACATCCGTTTCACCGTTTCCGCGGCGGACATCGACGAAACGCCCCACGCCAATGAGGCGGCGGAGGCCTACGTCGGGCGGCTCGCCCGGGAGAAGGCCCGCGTGGTGGCTTCCCGCCACCCGGGCGCCTGGGTGCTGGCCGCCGACACCACCGTCGCCCTGGGCGCCGAGCTGCTGGGCAAGCCCCGGGACGCCGAGGAAGCCCAGGCCATGCTCACGCGCCTGTCCGGGCGGACGCATGACGTCTACACGGGCGTGGCCCTGGCCGGCCGGCATGAGGAGACGCTGGTGGTCCGCACCCGCGTCACCTTCCGGTCACTGAGCCCCGGGGAGATGTCCTGGTACGCGAACAGCGGCGAGCCCCTGGACAAGGCGGGTGCCTACGCCATCCAGGGCAAGGGCGGTTTCCTGGTGGCGGGTGTGGAGGGCAGCACGTCCAACGTCGTGGGCCTGCCGCTGGGCGAGACCGTGGCCCTGCTGGAGCGGGCCGGCCTCCCCTTGCCTTGGAGGGCCTCATGAGCGGAAGCGTCGCGGAGCGGCTGGCGTCGGTGCGGGAGCGGGTGGCGGCGGCCTGTGCCCGGGCGGGGCGGCCGGTGGAGTCGGTGACGCTGGTGGCGGTGTCCAAGCTGAAGCCCGCGGACCTCATCCGCGAGGCCTATGCCGCCGGTCAGCGCGACTTCGGGGAGAACTACGCGCAGGAACTGCGGGACAAGGCCGCGGAGCTGGAGGACCTGGAGGGCCTGCGCTGGCATGCCATTGGAGCGCTCCAGACGAACAAGGTGAAGTACGTGGCGCGGGCGGCTGGGGCCTTCCACGCCCTGGACCGTCTGGAGGTCGCCCGCGAGCTGTCGAAGCGCCGCGAGGGCGCCCCGCCCCTGCCCGTCTACGTCGAGGTCAACGTGGGTGGCGAGGCCACCAAGAGCGGCCTGGCGCCCGACGCGCTCGGCGTCTTCCTGGATGAGGTCCGCGCCCTGCCGGGCCTCCAGGCGGTGGGATTGATGGCGCTGCCGCCCCCCACGGAGGAAGAGGCCCGGGCCCGCGCGGACTTCCAGTCCCTGCGCGAGCTGGCCCGTGTGCACGGGCTGCCGGGCCTGTCCATGGGCACCACCCATGACTTCGAGTGGGCCATTGAAGAAGGCGCCACCGTCGTCCGGGTGGGCACCGCCATCTTCGGTGAGCGCGCGCTCAAATCTCCTTGAACTTCACCCGCCCCTCCGAGTTCACGCTGACCTTGAACTCGGAGCCGCAGTAGTTGCAGCGGACCTCGTCCCCCTGGGCGAGCGCATCATCCACGGGGTTGTTGGCGTTGCACGAAGGACAGTCGAAGTCCTTGTGCGCCTTGCCACCTCCGCGCGCGGATTCCTTCTCGTCATCGTCGAAGTCGAACGAACCGCCACCACCAGACATGTGCCCCTCCTGCGGGATGGCGCCCGACACCGCGGGCTGCCCCGCGCGGAGGCTACCAGCGGTGTCGTCGAGTGGACACGCCGCTGCGCGGCACTCCCGCCTGCCGAGCGAACAGGCCCCGGCCGGGAAGAGGCGTGCGGGAGCGTGACGTGGGAAAGTGTGCCTCCCCGTGAAGTGAGCGGCCACCATTTGAATGGCTGGTCAACAACCGCGTCAGTGGAAATGGGCGGTGGCGGGAATGGTTCCAAGCCGGGTCTGGCGCAGTGCGGCCAGGCTACCTAATTTCCAAGCGAGGGAGCTCACCCGATGCAAACGCAGTCCAAGTGGGGGTTCGCGGCGGCGCTCGCGGGGCTGGTCTGGTCGGCGACAGCCATGGCCCAGGAATCCGTGAACCCGGCGTTCGGGCCTGGGGAGCAGAGCTCCTACCGCGTCAGGTACCTGGGCATCACCGCGGGAACCGCGCAGGTGACGGTGGGTGCCCACATGAAGCAGTGGGGTCAGGACGTGTGGCCCATCGTCGCGGTGGCACGCTCCAACGACATGCTGGGCGTGTGGCCCATCAAGGACAAGTTCGTGTCCTACTGGCAGCCGGAGAGCCAGCGCGTGGTGGGCAGTGACTTGCACGCGGATGAGAACGGCTCACGCCGCCGGCAGCGCATCAAGATGGAGCCGGACGGCAAGACGGCCTTCGTGGTGAAGCAGAAGGAAGGCGAGTCCCCGCGCGAGTCCACCCGCGAGGTGACGGAGGGCACGCTGGATGTCACCGGTGCGACGTTCGCGTTGCGCAACCGGGAGCTGGTCGTGGGGCAGGAGTATGCCTATCCCGTCTTCACCGGAAGCAAGCAGTTCACCCTTCGCGCGAAGGTGGAAGGGCGTGAAGTCCTGGGCACGGCGCTGGGCGACAAAGAGGTCTTCAAGCTCAGCGTGAAGACGGAGTTCGGCGGCAACCTCGCCTCGAAGCGGGACATGTTCGTCTACTTCACCACGGACTCCAGCCACGTGCCGGTGCGGGTGGAGGCGGAGTTCGCGCTGGGCACCATCGTCGCGGAGATAACCGACTACAAGCCGGGCCGGAGCATGACGGTGGCCCGCGCCGAGAATGGCGGGTAGCTCCCGCCGGAGAGTGAAGGGGGCGGATGGGTGCAGGATGGGCGTGGGCGGTGGTGGCGGCGGCGATGTCCGCCACGCAGGAGCCTCAGGTGGTATCGCCCCTGGTCAAGGTCCGGCCGGGCGAAGCAGTGAAGGGACGCAAGGAGGCGCGTCTCAGCCTCGCGCGCGGTGAGTGTGAGGCCGTGCAGGTGGTGCTTCCCGGCCGGGTGGAGCGCCCCGCCGTGGAGTCGCTGACGTTGAAGGGCCCGGGCGCGGCGCTGAAAGCCCGCGTCTGGCGCGAGGCCTTCATCGACGTGAAGACGCCGTCCAACGGCCAGGGCCACAAGGGCCCATGGCCGGATGCGCTGGTTCCAGTGGATGCGCCGGGACATGACTCGAAGCTGCCCACCGTCTTCTACGTGGAGGTGTGCGCCCCGGAGAAGCAGAAGCCGGGGACGTACCGGGGACAGTTGCTGGTGAAGGCGGTTGACGCGAAGTTCCGGCCGGTGCCGTTGACCGCCGAGGTGCAGCCCTTCGCCCTTCCCGCCACGTCCTCACTGCCCAACAGCTTCGGGGTGTCGATGTACAGCATCGCCCGGGGCCACGGCGTGGCGCCGGAGTCGGCGGAGGCGCGCAAGCTGTTGCGTGACTACGGACGTGCGCTCCTGGAGCACCGGGTGAGTGCCCACGGCATGAGCATGACGCCACCTCCGGTGCGCTTCGAGAAGGGCCGCGCGGTGCTGGACTGGCGCGAGTACGACGCGGAGATGGCGCCCTTCCTGGACGGCAGCCTGCTGCCCTCCGGCGCCCGCTTCACCAGCACCGACGTGCGTGACAGCAAGCAGGCGAAGACGGACGCGGAGAAGACGGCGTACTACCGCGCCTTCGCCGAGCACTTCCGCGAGAAGGGCTGGCCCGCGCAGCTCTTCTTCTACGCCAAGGACGAACCCAAGCCCGAGGACGTGCCGCTGGTGAAGGCCCAGTCCACGCGGGTGCGCGCGGCGGGCGCGATTCCCGTGCTCGTCACCAGCCCGCTGGATGACGCGCTGAATGGCTCGGCGGACATCCTCACGCCCACGCTCAACTGCTTCTACCCGCGCCCCGGGCCGCAGACGTGCCGCAGCGTGGTGGAGGCGCGCGCGCTGCGCAAACGGCTGGCAGGAGACACCCGGGTGTGGTGGTACCAGAGCTGCAATTCGCACGGCTGCAACGGCGGCCCCCCGGCGGACAAGGCGGTGGACGCGGCCTACAGCGGCTGGGCTTCGTACATGGTGGACCACCCCGCCCCACTCAACCGGGCCATGGGCGTGCTCGCCTTCTCCGCCGGCGTGGACGGCGAGCTCTATTTCGACACCGTCTTCGCCTACAACACGAAGAAGGACCCCTGGAAGGACGTCTTCGAGTTCGGCGGCAACGGCGACGGCACCCTCTTCTATCCGGGGACACCGGCCAGGGTGGGTCCTTCTGGCCACCAGCCCATCCTCACGCTGCGGCTGAAGCACATTCGAGACGGACTGGAGGACTACGAGTACCTTCGGCTGCTCGCTGAGCTGGGTGACGCCGCCTTCGCCCGGACGGCCGCGCGCAAGTTGGCGCGCACCGGTTGGGACATCAACGCGGATGCGGGAGAATGGGAGGCGGTCCGCGAGGAAGTCACCGCCCGGCTCCGGAAGCGCTGGGCGGAGTCCGAATATGCGAAGCGCCCGGACCGTCAGACGCCGCAGAGCACCCCGTAGTCTCTGGAAGGAAAAGGATGAGCCCCCTGCGCACCCTCTTCGCGGCCCTGTTGTCACTGTCCAGCGTCAGCGCCTGGGCCCAGTTGCCGGACGCGGAGGCGGACGCGCCGGAGACTGAGAGCGCCAAGGTTGAGGAGCCCGAGGCGCCCCTCACCGTGGCGCCGTGCACCTCCGCGCTGCCGGCGCTGCGAACGCCCATGGCGTTCATGCCGGGTGAGGTGCTCGAGTTCGACCTCGACGCCATGGGCGCGCAGGCCGGCACCATGACGATGCGCGTCCACAAGCAGAAGGATGGGCATCTCCCCATCCAGGTGGAGGCGCAGACCAACACCTTCTTCTCCAAGGTGCGGCGCGTGCGCGGCAGTGCCACCGCGTACCTCCACCCTCGCACGCTGCGCCCCCATCGCTACGTCGAAGACACCATGGAGAACGAACAGCGCCGCAAGGTGAACGTCGCGTTCGGCCAGAAGGAGCGCACCGTCAAGGTCGACTACCAGTTCGGCCAGCGCCCCAAGGGGCAGTTCAACTACACCTTCGACAAGGACGGCCTGGATGTGGCCGGGGCCATCTACCTGCTACGCCAGCTGCCGCTCAAGGACGACCTCCAGGTGTGCTTCGACGTCTACGGCGTGCGCCGCATGTGGCGCATGCAGGGCGCGGTGGTGAAGCGCGAACAGGTGACGACGCCGCTGGGCCAATTCAATGCCTGGCACGTGACGGGCACCGCCGTGCGACTGGACCGGCCCAAGCAGAAGCGTGAAGTCCACGTCTGGATTTCAGACGACGCGCGCCGCCTGCCACTGGCCGCCGTGGGCACCATCGACCTGGGCGCCGTGCGCGCCACCCTCACCTCCGTGTCGCGTCCGGGTGAGAAACCGCAGAAGAGCGAAGGTCAGGAAACGATGAAGTGGTGAGCGGCTGACGCACCACTTCGTTGCGGCTGCACGACGTGGGCGTTGGGCTGGCGGATGGGCGTCCGGACGGAGCAGCGACGGGCACCGAGTGGCGCACCCCACCGCCGTGGGGCCTGGGGCTGACGCAGACGGTGCTTCCGGATGCGAGCTCTCTGCATGACGGGCGGGGCCCAGACCATGGAGGAAGCCATCCTCTGGCGCGGCGCGAAGCCAAGCCCGCGCGCGAGGGCTGAGGGGCCTCGGTCCGTGCCGCGCTGGTGACGTTCCTGGGTTCGCGCTGAAGGCCGGGGCGTCTCGGCGCGCCGGGCTTCGGCCCTGACTGGAAAATTGACGGAGTGCTACCTGCCTGTAGCGTCGAGGCCATGCCCCCTCCGGCCCTGACCCTCGTCGCCCCTACGCCGTCGCGCCGTGCAGACCCGGTCCGGGTGGCGGTGGAACAGCTCGCCCGCTCACTGCCTGCGCGCACTGACGCGGCTGTGCTCGTGGACCTGCTGGAGGATGACCTCCGTGAGGGACTGGACGCGCTCGGCGAGGTGGAGGCCCATTTCACGGACCTGCTCGACACGCTTCGCACGGAATCGGTGACACCGGCCGCCCTGGTGGAATCGGGCGATGACCTGCGCGTCCTTCAGCAGTTGGATTCACTCCACGACGCCGTCGTGCGGCTGCGCAAGCGCCTGTCCCAGGCCGCGAGCATGAATCGGCTGGCACATGCGCCGGTGCGCAGCCGCTGACACGCAGCTGTGAAGCCTCGTTCTTGCGCCTGCCCCAGCCGCAGGCAGTGTCAGCGCACGGCAGCGAACGCCGATGCACTGCCTCGCCAGTGCCCGTTGCAGGCCGAGAGCAGGCGACGGCCCGCGCCAATGCGCTACCGCTACCCGTCATCCCGGCGGCCTTGTCGTTACGAACCTCCACTCAAGGACCCGTCGCAGCAGGCGCGGCGGGCGCAGGAGCCGTCGTCGCGGGCCCCAACACGGGAGAAGGCGTCGCGGGCAGCGGGAGCGCTGGCGCGGCGTTGAGCGGCGCGGGCGTCCCCAGCAACGGCGCCGGAGTCCCGGCATTCAACGGCGCCGGCGTGCTCAGCAACCCTGGCGGCGGCGTGGCAGGATTCGAGTTGAGCGGAGGCTCGGTGGCGATGATTCCCGCGCTGGACTGCCCCGTGCCGACAAACGCATCGAACGAGCCCGGCGCCAGCGGCTGCACCGTGAACGAACCGAAGGTGGACGGAGTGGGCGGCGTCGCGAACGCCCCCGTCGTTCCTCTCCCGGGCGTCCCCGCCACCACGGTGGTCCCATCCAACGGCGTCGCCGGAAGCTGTCCCGAGTATGTCACGGGTGTGTTCGTCACCATCGGCACAGGCATGCCCCCACTGATGACCTCAGGCGTCACCGGCACCCCTGGCACCGTCGTGGTCTGCACGGGCGCAGTCGCCAGGCGCCCTGGAGCCGTCGCCGGCACCGTCACCCGCGTCACGGCCCCCGTATCCTGAAGCGCCCCAGCCGCCCCGCTGCCCCCCATGGCCGAAGGCGCGGGCGGAGGCGACGCGGTAACAGGCGCCCCTACCACGGCGGAGGGCGGTACCGGCGTCAGTGAGCGCCAGCTCAGCGGTGGATTGCCCGTGTTCTCCACGAAGGGCCGCGAACTCACCGCCGTGCCGCCCACGTCGATGGCTACGTCCTCGAACACGAACTGGATGAAGCCGCGCGGCTCGAGTTGCGGCGGGAGGTTCCACACCAGCACCACGAGCTCCGTGTCGTCGTAGCGAGCCTGCCGCAGCAGCCGGTGGGTGTCGTCATCCGCGTACGCGCCAGCGGCCAGCGCCGCCGCATGCACGAAGGCCGTGTCCGTCAGAAGCTGTCCGTTGCGCCAGACGCTACCCACACCCCAGACAGCCACCGCGGCATGGGTACGCGTCATCGCCGTCCAGCCCAGGCCACTGTCCCCATAGAGCGGGACGTTCAGCAACACGCCGCCGCCAATGGCATGTTGAGGCGCGCGAGGAGGCGGGCCCGAGCTCCCCTGCCCCTGCTCGGGCGGGAAACCAGGCCGCATCAGCTCTACCCGGTACTCCGTGGCCCCCAGGCGGAAGGACGCTTCCAGCGTCCCTTTGTCCCCAAAGGTGGCGCCCGGAAGGGATACGCGGTCCTCCACCGTCAGCGACGCGCTCCCCGTGCCGCTTTCAGCAAGGTCCGTGAAGGGAAGTGAGCCTTGGATGAAGAAGCCGTCTGGCTGCTCGGTCCTCGCGCTGGCCTCGCGGCCCTCGAACGTGAACCCGCCTGGCGCCGCGGCCAGCAAACCGGACAGAACGAACGTGGTGAAGGGTCCCGCCATCGACGCTGCCTCCTTGGTTTACAAGGTAGGCAGCGGAGCGGGGAACGGCATGCCCCACCCCTGCGAACTAGATGAGGCCGCGCGCCCTGCGGATCTGCTCGACCGTCTTGTTGTACTCGATGTCGAAGGCGCTGGTGCCCTCCTGCAGGTGCTTCAGGCGGGAACGGGCTTCCTTGTCGATTTCGTCGTCCACGTCGAGGTGACGCTTCATGACGGCGAAGATCTTCTGACGCAGCCCGTTATCCGCCGAGTACACCTCTTCGACGTTCCGGCTGATGAGCAGGAATTCAATCATCTGGTTGATGACGTACTCGATGCCCTCGTCGCCCATCTTGAAGCCGCGGACGTCCGCCATCTCGCGCTTCACCTGGTTGAACTTGGAATAGTCGTAGCCGCGACGCTCCAGCGCTTCACGCGTCGCCTGGTTCACACGCTCCTCGTTCGCAAGGTACTCACGCATGATGGCTGACAGGTCCATCTCGGCGTCGGCCACGCGCATCGGCTCCACCTCGATGTCCCCGTCCTGCATGAGCTGCTGAACGGCCTCGCGCGAGATGATCGGGATCACCTTCGGATACAGCCTCATGTCGGTCCCTCGCCCTCTGTGAAACGTGCTCGGAATCGTCAACCGCTATAGTTCAGCGCCGAGCCCAGTCGCAATGAAAAACCCCAGGAACGTCGCGCTTCCAGCGCACTTCCCATCAGGTCTGCAGCGGAAATTAATCACGCTGCCCCGGGTGGCGACCCTCCCTGCGTTTTTTCGTCGACGGGTTCGTGCGCGTCGTCAAGGGAAGCCTCCCGTACGGGATCTTCCGCATCCTCTTCTGGATGTCCGTGAAGGCCCGCATGGACGCGTTCCGCCATGGCCGGTCCGACGACCTCCGCGAGCTCTTCGATGGAGGCGTCCCCCACCCGCTTGAGCGAGCCGAAGTGCCGAAGCAGTTGCTTGCGCCGCGTCTCCCCCACGCCCGGGATGTCCTCCAGCGCCGAACGCACCCGGCTCTTGCGCAGCACCTGCTTCTGGAAGGTGATGGCGAAGCGGTGGGCCTCGTCCCGCATTCGCGTGAGCATGAACATCTCCGCCGAGTTCTGGGACAGGACGATGGGGTCCTTGCGCCCCACCACGAAGATGCGCTCGGGGCTCCGGGCGCTCTCCGCGTCGCGGTCGAACACCTCCAGGTCGCGGCTCTTGGCCAGACCCACCACGTCCACCGAATCCACGCCCACGTCCTTCATCGCCGCGTGCGCGCTGGCCAGTTGCCCCTTGCCTCCGTCGATGACGAGCAGGTCCGGCAGGTCATTGTCCTCCAGGCCCTTCTTCAGGCGGCGGGAGATGACCTCGTACATGCTGGCGAAGTCGTCCTGCTTCTCCAGCGTCTTGATTTTGTACTTCCGGTAGCGCGACTTGTCCGCGTCCCCGTCCGTCACCGCCACCTGCGACGCGACGATGGCCGAACCCTGGAAGTGCGAGATGTCGAAGCACTCCATCCTGCGTGGGAAGTTGCGCAGCCCCAGCCGCTGCTGGAGCCGGGACAGCACGGTGTCCGTTTCGTCCTTCGTGCGTCGGCGCTCCACGAAGGCCTGTTCAGCGTTCTTCGCCGCCATCTTCACCAGGTCCAGTTTCTCCCCGCGCTTGGGCACCAGGACGCGCACGCGCTCGCCCTTGCGCTCCGTGAGGAGTGCCTCGAGCCCCCCGGTGCCGTCCTCCAGCTCCAGCGGCAGCAGCACCTCCTCCGGCACGAAGCTGCCCTGGTCGTAGTAGAGGTTGACGAACGAGGCGATCAGCTCCTCGTCGGGGAACTCCTGGCTGCCGAAGGGGAAGGCCTGCCCGCCGTTGAGCCGGCCCTGCCGCACCCACAGGACGTAGAACAGGATGCGGTCCCCTTCCCGGTGGAAGGCGAAGACATCCTGGTCCTTGAAGTCGGTGGTGGCGACCTTCTGCCGCTCCAGGCTCCGCTCGATGGCGCTGAGCTGGTCTCGTATCCGCGCGGCCTCCTCGAACTTCAGCTCCTGCGCGGCGCGCTTCATGCGCAGGCGCAGGCCCTCCACCAGCTCCCCCGCCTTGCCCTCCAGGAACATCACCACCTCGTCCACGCTGCGGTGGTAGTCCTCCTGGGGCACCGGGTACACGCACGGGGCCGGGCAACGGCCAATCTGGTGCAACAAGCAGGGCCGCTTGCGGTTGGCCAGCACGTGGTCGGTGCACGTGCGCAGGCGGAAGAAGCGGTTGACCACCCGCAGCGTCTCGCGAATGGCCCCCGCGCTGGAGTACGGCCCGAAGTAGCGCGCGCCGTCGCGCTCGTACTTGCGCACCACTTCCAGGCGCGGATAGGGCTGGGTGCGGTCCAGGCGCAGGGAGATGAATTGCTTGTCGTCCTTGAGCAGGACGTTGAAGCGCGGCCGGTGCTTCTTGATGAGCTCGTTTTCGAGCAGCAGCGCTTCCTTCTCGTTGCTGACGAGCACCGTCTCCAGGTCACCCAGCAACTGGTCCAACAAGGACACGAAGACGCGCGTGTCGCCGGTGCGGTTGAAGTACGAGCGCACCCTGCTGCGCAGGTTGATGGCCTTGCCCACGTAGATGACCTGACCCCGGCGGTCCTTCATCAGGTACACGCCGGGCTCGGTGGGCAGTGCGTCCAGCTTCTCCAGGAGCTTCGCGTCCATGCCAGCCCCCGCCTACTTGCGGCTCCGGGCTCGCGCGGAGCGTCCTCCGCCCCCGCGTCCCTTGCCCTTCTTCGGGGCATCCGCTTCCGCCGCCTTCGCCGGGGCCCGCAGCAGCGAGCGCGACGCCGGCTTGAGCCCCAGGTCCATGTCCTTCAAGAGCTGCACGCGGTCCCGGTACTCGGCCGCCTTCTCGAACTGCATCTCGTCCGCGGCGGCGAGCATGTCCTTGGTGAATTCCTCGATGAGCCGCTTGATTTCCTTCGGCTGGAGGACGTCGTCCTCGCCTTCGGCCGCCATCGGCAGGGCGCCCACGTCACCCGCCTCGTAGGCCGCGTGCTCGGACAGGTCGGTGATGTTGCTCTTCACCGAACGCGGGGTGATGCCGTGCGCCTGGTTGTACGCGCGCTGGATGTCGCGGCGGCGCGTCGTCTCCTCCAGGGCCTTCTTCATGGAGTCGGTAACGTTGTCCGCGTACATGATGACGCGGCCGTTCACGTTACGGGCAGCGCGGCCAATCGTCTGGATGAGGGAGACGTGGCTGCGCAGGAAGCCTTCCTTGTCCGCGTCCAGGATGGCCACCAGGGACACCTCGGGGATGTCCAGGCCCTCGCGCAGCAGGTTGATGCCCACCAGGACGTCGAACTCGCCCTTGCGCAAGTCACGGATGATGGCCATGCGCTCAATCGCGTCGATGTCCGAGTGCAGGTAGCGCACGCGCACGCCGACATCGGAGAAGTACTCCGTGAGGTCTTCCGCCATGCGCTTGGTGAGCGTCGTCACCAGGACGCGCTCGCTGCGGGACACGCGCTGACGCACCTCCTCCAGCAGGTCGTCCACCTGATTGCCCACGGGGCGAATCTCCACCTCCGGGTCGGTCAGGCCCGTGGGGCGGATGATCTGCTCCACCACCACGCCCTGTGACTTCTGCAGCTCGTACTCCGCCGGCGTCGCGGACACGAAGATGGCCTGGGGCACCAGCTCCTCGAACTCACCGAACTTGAGCGGGCGGTTGTCCAGCGCGCTGGGCAGGCGGAAGCCGAAGCCCACCAGCGTCTCCTTGCGCGCGCGGTCGCCACGGTACATGGCGCCAATCTGCGGCACCGTCTGGTGGCTCTCGTCGAGCATCACCAGCAGGTTGCGCGGGAAGTAGTCGATGAGGCACGGCGGCGGCTCTCCCGCCGCGCGGCCGGAGAAGTGCCGGGAGTAGTTCTCGATGCCGCTGCAGTAGCCGACCTGCTCAATCATCTCCAGGTCGAACATGGCGCGCTGCTCCAGCCGCTGCGCCTCCAGCAGCTTGCCCTCGCGCTTGAAGGTCTGCAGTTGTTCGGACAGCTCGTCGCGGATGGTCTGAATCGCGCGCCGGCGCACGTCCTCCTCGGCCACGTAGTGGCTGGCGGGGAAGATGACGATTTTCTCCAGCGCGCCCAGCGTCACGCCGCGCAGCGGGTCGAACTCGGTGACGCGCTCCACCTCATCACCGAAGAAGCTGACACGTACGGCCCGCTCCTCCTCGTACGCGGGGAACACCTCGACGGTGTCGCCGCGCGCGCGGAAGGTGCCGCGGTGGAAGTCCAGGTCGTTGCGCTTGTACTGGGCCTCCACCAGCTTGCGCATGAAGGTGTCGCGGCCCATCTCCTCGCCCACCGTCGCGCGCACCGCCAGGTCCACGTAGCTGCGGGCCGCGCCCAGGCCGTAGATGCAGGACACGCTGGCGACGATGATGACGTCGTCCCGCGTGCGCAGCGAATGGGTGGCCGAGTGGCGCATCCGTTCGATGTTGTCGTTGATGGACGAGTCCTTCTCGATGAAGGTGTCCGTCGACGGAACGTAGGCCTCGGGCTGGTAGTAGTCGTAGTACGAGACGAAGTACTCGACGGCGTTGTGCGGAAAGAGCGCCTTGAATTCGCCGTAGAGCTGCGCGGCCAGCGTCTTGTTATGGGCCATCACCAGCGTGGGCCGCTGCACGTTGGCGATGACGTTCGCCATCGTGAACGTCTTGCCTGACCCGGTGACGCCCAGGAGCGTTTGGTAGCGGTCACCCCGCAGGACGCCCTGCGTGAGTTCGCCAATGGCCCTCGGCTGGTCGCCTCCGGGACGGTGTTCGCTGACGAGCTGAAAGTCCGACATACCCGCGAGACTTAACACCGCGCGGGTGGGAAGGCCGGATGTTCGTGACCGCGCTACTTCGAAGTGTCCTGCCGCTTCAACGCTTCCAGGGATTGCAGCCGGGCAGCCTCGAACTCGTCCCCCTTGTTCCAGCGCGGCAGCTCCGGTTGCCGGGCAACGTGGGCCCCCAGCAGGAAGAACAGGCGGATGTCCTCTACCGCGCCGGAAAAGTCCCAATCCGGACGCAGCTCGTCCGACGGCTGGTGGTAGTGCTTCGACTCCCAGACCTCCCGCTGCTGCTTGCCCCAGCCCTCCGGCTTGCCGATGAAGTCCATCCCACTGCCGAAGTACGCGGCGGGAATGCCCCGCTTGGCGAAGTTGAACTGGTCCGACCGGTAGAAGAAGCCACGGTCCGACAATTGGTCCGCCTTCACCACCCGGCCCTGCGTCTTCGCCAGGGCGACCAGCGTGGCATCCAGGTTGGACTTGCCCAGGCCGATGACGGTGAGGTCGCGGGTGCGGCCATGGATGTTGGCGCCGTCGATGTTGATGTTGGCGGCGACCCGGCCGTGGGGCACGGGCGGGTGCTCGGCCAGGTACTGCGAGCCCAGCAGCCCCTGCTCCTCGGCGGCCACGGCGGCGAAGAGGATGGAGCGGCGCGGCGCCTTGGGAAGGGCCTTGAACGCCTTGGCGATGTTGAGCATCGCCGACACACCAGACGCGTTGTCGAGCGCGCCGTTGTAGATGGTGTCCTCGCCCGGCTTGCCGCCTTCCTTGCGACCCAGGTGGTCATGGTGCGCGGTGTAGAGCACCACCTCCTGGGACAGCTTCGGGTCGCTTCCGGGCAGCAGCGCCAGCACGTTGGCGGTGGGACTGCGGCGCACCGTGTTGGTGAGGCGCGACGACACCGTCACTCCGAGTGGCACGGGCTGGAAGTCGCGCTTCTGCGCAGCGGCCCACAGCGCGCCCAGGTCCTTGCCCGCCAACTGCAACACCCGGCGCGTGGCCTGCTCGGTCGTCCAGGCCTTCACCTGGAGGCGGGGCACCTCCGCCGCGGGCAGCTCGAACTGCTCGCCCGTCCACGACGTCTGCACCACCTGCCACGGGTAGCCCGCGCTCGGCGTGGTGTGGATGATGATGGCGCCCGCCGCGCCCATCTTCGCGGCCTGCTCGTACTTGTAATCCCAGCGGCCGTACCAGAGCCGCGTCTTCCCCGCGAAGAGCTGCGGGTCATCCTCCGGGTCGCTGTTGAGGATGAGCAGCGTCTTGCCGCGCAGGTCCATCCCCTTGAAATCGTCCCACTGGTACTCGGGGGCCTGGATGCCGTAGCCCACGAAGACGAGCTCGGACGCCGCCAGCTTCGACTCGGGGGCCTGCACGCCGGACACGGCGATGAAGTCGTGGTGGAACTTCAGGTGCACCGCGCCCTGGGGCGACTGGAACGACAATTCCTCGGGGCTGCTGGTGACGCCCACCAGGTCAAAAGGCTGCAGGTACGAGCCGTCCGTGCCCAACGGCTGCAACCCGAGCGCCTCGAACTGCGAAGCGATGTACGCCTGCGCGAGCGCGTCCCCCCGTGTGCCGGGACCACGGCCCTCCAGCAGGTCATTCGCGAGGAAGCGCACGTGCGCGCGCAGCACCTCCGGAGCGATGACACCGGACGCGGACTTCTCCGCGGGCGTCGTCAACTGCACGCGCTGCGCGAGCGCCGGAGCGGAGCAGAGGGCGAGAAGCAGGGGCAGCGAGCGCATCATGGTGTCCCGAGCCCTAACACGAAGCCCGGGACACCCGAAGCACTGCATCAGCCCTGGAGCGGCGCCACCTTCCACGTCGTGCCAGCGGGCGTGTCCATGATTTCCACGCCCTTCTCCTTCAGCTCGCTTCGCACCCGGTCCGCGGCGGCGAAGTCTTTCGCCGCGCGGGCAGCGGTGCGCTCGCCCAGCAGGCGCTCGACCTCCGCCACGTCGATGCCCCGCTCGCGCACGGCGCGCTCGCGGCGGCGCAGCAGCCACGCATCGGGCGCGTCCTCGAAGAGGCCCAGGACGCCGGACACCCTGCGCACGTCCTCACGCAGCGCCTGCAGCGTGCGGCCCACCAGGGCCTTGTCCTTCACGGGCGGCTTGTCGGTCAGCTCGTTCATCATCCCGAAGAGGCCCGACAGCGCACCCAGGCCGCCCGCGGTATTGAAGTCGTCGTCCATGGCGGACTCGAACTCGGTGAAGAAGCGCTGCGGTTCGCCATGCAGGGGCCCCTTGCCGAAGTCCTTCCCCGAGATTCGCTCGTCCACCTTGCGGAGCGTCTCGTAGAAGTACTCCATGCGCGTCTCCGCATCCGCCAGCGCCTTGTCGGAGAACGACAGCGGGTGGCGGTAGTGCGTGGCGACGAAGAAGAAGCGCAGCGCTTCCGGGTCCACCTTGGTCAGCGCGTCGCGCAGGCGCACCACGTTGCCCAGCGACTTGGACATCTTCGCGCCTTCCAGGTCCAGGAAGCCGCAGTGCATCCAATACCGCGCGAACGTCACCCCGTTGGCGGACTCGCTCTGGGCGATTTCGTTCTCGTGGTGGGGGAAGATGAGGTCCAGCGCGCCGCCGTGGATGTCGAACGTCTCACCCAGGTACTTCGCGCTCATGGCGGAGCACTCGATGTGCCAGCCCGGACGGCCGGGACCCCAGGGGCTCTCCCATGCGGGCTCTCCCGGCTTGGCCGCCTTCCACAGGGCGAAGTCGAGCGGCTCGCGCTTCTGCTCACCCGGCTGCACGCGCTCGCCTACGCACAGCTCGTCCAGGTTGCGCTTGGACAGCTTCGCGTAGTCCGCGTCGCTGCTCACGGAGAAGTACACGTCGCCCTGGGAGGCGTACGCGTGGCCCTTGTCCACGAGCTTCTGGATGATGGCGATGATTTCGGGGAGGTGGTCGCTCACCCGCGGCGAGAAGTCCGGCTCCAGCAGGTGCAGCGCCCGGGTGTCCTCCCGGAAAATCTCCACGTAGCGTGCCGCCAGCTCCACGGGGGCCTCCCCCGTCTCCGCGGCCGCCTTGATGATTTTGTCGTCCACGTCCGTGAAGTTGCGGACGTACCGGACCTTCAGGCCCCGGTGACGGAGGTAACGGACCACCACGTCGAATGAGGTGAAGGTACGGGCATTCCCGATATGGATGTAGCTGTAGACGGTAGGACCACAAACGTAGACCCCCACCTCGCCAGGAATGGCGGGCTGCAGCAGCTCCTTCTGCATGGTCATCGTGTTGAAGAGCCGAATGGCGGGCGGGGTCACGTGCGGCAATCCTCTCGGGTCCATAGGCGTGGGTGCGTCCCGCACTCTAGAGTCTCGGGTCGCGGACAGGCCAGTATTCGCAAGGGGTTCGTCGCCGCCCCCAATCTGGGAGAATGGGCATCATGGCTCCACCGAACCCAAAGCGGCCCCCTCGGCCGCCCCGCCCGCCCGGTACGCAGGCGCCCCAGGATTCAGACGTGGAGCTGCCCTTCGATGACGACGAGGTGGATCCGCTCCAGGCTGACGACCCGCGTCCCCAGCGGGTGCCCCAGTTTCCCGCCGGCTCCCGCCGCAGCCGGCGCCAGGGCCCGGGAGGGCGCGCCAACAGCGACCGCGAGCTCGCCTCCCGCTTCGACACCGCGAATGAGTACTCGGACCCCGGGTACGCGCCTGCCTTCCTGTACGTCGAGCGAGGCCCCGGCGCCGGGCAGTTGGTGCCCGTCAAACAGGGGGCGCTGGTCATCGGGCGGTCCTCCTCGTCCGACCTCCGCCTGCAGCACCCGTCCATCAGCCGCCGGCATGCGCACCTGACCCGCCGCGGCGAGCGCTTCTTCCTGAAGGACCTCAGCAGCCAGAACGGCACCTTCCTCAACCGCCATCGCATCACCTCGGAGGTCGAGCTGATGCCGGGGGACGAGGTGTCCCTCGGCAATGCCCTGCTGCGCCTGCGCGGCCCCGGTGGAACCCCTGCCCTGGGTGTGCCCGCCGTCTCCCACGACGACAAGCCGCCTTCGCGCAGGGCCTTGAGCACGGTGGGTGTGGCCCTGGGCGCCGCGGCGCTGGGTTCGGGTGTGGCCGCGCTCATCGCGCTGCTTTCCATGCGGATGGCCGGCGGCACGGAGCACACCTCTCCCGCCCCGCCACCCGCGGCCCCCCAGAGTGCGGCCGCCGCTTCGCCGACCGTGGCCGTGTCGGGTGCGCCCACGCGGCTCGACATGGAAGTGCCCGCAGCCAGCAGCGCCGAGAAAACAGGCGACACGGCAACTGGAGTCGCGACGGCCATCACGGAGAATCCGCCTCCCGCCGCGGAGAACGCGCCCTTGACGCCCAAGGCCACGGGCATCAGCGCCCTGAACGTGGCGCGGGGCACCACGAAGCAGGTGCGTCCCGTGGCCGTGGCCCCCTCGAACAAGCGGGCGGCTGGGGCACGCGATTCGGCGGCGGCGCCATCCGACGCCCCCTCCGCGAAGGAGGCCGAGGTCCTGCGCCGCTACGAAGCGGGAGATTTGGCGGCGGCCCGGGACCTGGCCCAGGCGGAGAAGCTCACCGCGCTGCACGGGCAGCTCATCCGCTTCGAAACCGCCGAGGCGCAGGCGAAGAAGGCCCTGGCGCAGCGGGACTTCCCGGAGGCCATTGCCCAGCTGACGCTCGCCATTTCCGTGGACGATGCCCTGGCACATGGCTGGAGCAAACACGGGCCGCCCCTGCGCAAACAGTTGTCGCGACTCCATGTCCAGGTCGGCTCGGAGCATGCCGCCGCGGGCCGGATGAGCGAGGCGCGCGCCGCCTTCGAGCAGGCCCTGAAGCACGACACTGGCAACCGCGAGGCCCGCGAGCAACTCGGCCGGCTCACCGGCGCTTCAGCCCCCTGACCAGCAGCATCGCGTTGAGCACCACGAAGGTGACCAGCGCCAGGCACACGAGCAGCAACCCCCTGTCCGCGCCGGGCCGTTCGCCTTCGATGAGCAGCCACAACCGGCCGTCCCGCGGTTGGAGCTCGCCCATGCGCTCCATCAGGGTCAGCGCATCGCGGTAGCGAGGGGCATCCTCTTGCGCCAGCAGCCGTCCTCGCACGGCGAAGGGACGCTGGTCGGGCTGCGGCGGTGGACGACCATCCATCCACTGCTCCCCCGGGAGCGCTGGCCGG
The DNA here is from genome assembly GCF_006547365.1 of Myxococcus sp. AB056. NCBI lineage: Bacteria > Pseudomonadati > Myxococcota > Myxococcia > Myxococcales > Myxococcaceae > Myxococcus > Myxococcus sp. AB056. The sequence goes on from NZ_VHLB01000009.1 coordinate 111,450, forward strand.
CGCACCACGAAGGGCGAGTCCCGTAGTCCCACGAGGACATACAGCGCGCCGTCCGCGCGCTCATAGGCGCCCCGGACCGTGGGCACGCCATGCACCTGGGCGTATCGGTTGGAAACGAGCGCCTCGAAACGGTACGCCCCTTCCGCCCCCAACGTCAGCGGCACGCTTGGGGACAGGAAATACGACAAGTCCTTCCACTGCATGCCGAGCAGCACCAGTCCCACGGCGATGGCCATGACCGCGGCCATGGGACGTACGCCCACGCGGCGGCGTGACAACCGGAACTCGAGCTCCGCGATGCGGCGCGCTCGCGCCTCTTCCGAGGGGGATTGCGGCAGCTGCTCACTCATGGGCGGGCATGATGTGGCGTGGAAATACGAAACCCCGAGCTCCCTGACTGGGGAACCCGGGGCGACGAGTCTTGGACGGCAGCTGGACGGCTCAGGCCAGATTGAAGATCTTCTTCAGGTCCGACTCGATTTCTTCCTCGGAGCAGTCCTTGGCCAGCGACAGCTCCTTGATGAGCAGCGAGCGCGCGGTATCCAGCATCTTCCGCTCGCCGAAGGAGAGGTCCTTGTCGCCCTTCAGGAGGTACAGGTCGCGGAGCACTTCGGCGATTTCGAACACCGAGCCCGTCTTGATCTTCTCCATGTACTCCCGGTAACGACGGTTCCACGTCGTGGAGTCAACGGAGATGTCCTTCTCCTTGAGGATGGAGTAGACCTGCTTGACGTCCTCCTCGCTGATGATCTCCCGGAGACCGACCGACCCGACCTTGTTGATCGGGATCATGATCCGCATTCCGTTCTCCAGGATGCGCAGCACGTAGAAGGACTGGCGCTGCCCGGCCACCTCGGTGTGTTCGATACCCATCACTTCACCGACGCCCTGGCCCGGGTAGACCGCCTTGTCACCAGTCTTGAAGCTGGTCTGCACTCACTGCCTCCTTGAAAGACTCGTTCCCGGCCTTTCAGCCGGGCACTACTACCACAAACCACATCCACGGGCAACGATAACGCCTTGACCACCCAGGATGCTCCCGACTACGTTGTCGGTTTCTACACGCGGTGTCGGCAGATGTGTGCACCAGCGTGACGGGCGGCGGGTGGGGGTTGGAAGGTGGAACGTCATGCTTGGCGCGACCTGGGCGCGCGTCCTCTCTTCTTTCCCGCCCTGAGCCTGTCACTCGGAGCCCTCTGCGCCCCGGTAACAAGCGCGTACGCCGAGCCATTTCTCGTTTGTGGGCTTTTACTGGGAGCGCTCGGGCTGACGCTTGCCCGGCTGCCTGGTGCGCACCTTGCCGTGCTGGCGTCGCTCTGGGCGGCGGGCGCGGGGCTGGCGCGCTGGGAATCCCAGGTGGATGTGCCGGCGGAGCTGACCCAAGGCAACACCATCATCATCGAGGGAGAAACGGAGCGGGTGGACCGCTTCGACGGGACGACGCGTGTCCGATTGGCCGTCGCGCGGGCGGGCGTCTCTCCCGGGCCGCTCGCCCCCGTACGGTTTCGGATGAACCTGTCGCTGCGCGGCGAGCCGCCACCGCTCCTGCCCGGGCAACGTGTCCGGGCCGAGACGAAGCTGCAGCCAGAGGCGCCCCCATCGAACCCGGGCGAAAAGGATTTCGGAGCAGCGCGACGGCGACAGGGCGTGGCCTTCACCGGAGGCATGGACGCGCGGCGCCTGATGGTGCTCTCCCCTGCCCCGGCGTGGCGGGTGTCATTGGAGGACACGCGCACACGGCTGGCGGCAGCGGTCCATGCGGTGTCGCCGTCGACGGATGCGGCGGCGCTCTTCCTCACCCTGGCGGCGGGGCAACGCGCGGCGCTGGATGATTCGTGGGAAGAGGCCTTCTCTCGCGCAGGACTGGCCCACGTGTTGAGTGTCAGCGGGCTGCACGTGGCTGCGTTGGCGCTGATGACGCTCGCGGTGCTGCGGCGGCTGGTGGTGCGCACCGGCGAGCGGTGGCGGATGCTGGATGCTCGGCGGGTGGCGGCCCCCGCGGCGGTGCCCTTCGTCTGGGCCTACGTCGTGTTCACCGACAACCAGCCGCCCGCGGTGCGCTCCGCGGTGATGGCCACGGTGGTGCTGCTGGGGCTGGCGCTGTGGCGACGCGCGGACGGGCTCAACGGACTGGCCGCCGCGGCCGTGGTGCTGGTGGCCTGGGCGCCCTCCAGCGTGGCTGACCTGTCGCTGCGGCTGTCGTTCCTCGCCGTACTGGGACTGGTGCTGCTGTCACCGCCGCTGCGGCAGGCGCTGCCCCTGGCCGAGCCCGACCCGTCCGAGCCCCACCGCGTCCGGCGCTGGTGGGGACAGGCTCAGGAGACGGTGGCGCAGACGCTGTGCGCGAGCGCGGCCGCGACGCTGTCGGGACTCCCCATCGTCGCGGCGACCTTCGGACGAGTGAGTATCGCGGGGCTCATCTCGAACGTGGTCGCCCTGCCCTTGTGCGGGCTGCTCACGGGCCTGGCCGCGGGTGGCGCCGCGCTCTTCGTCGTCGCCCCCGTGCTGGCGACGCCGGTGCTGTGGGCCGGCGCCTGGGCGTCCGAGCTGCTGCTGGTCATCACCCGGCTCTTCGCGGCGGCGCCGCTGGCCTCGGTCGAGGTGCCATCACTGGGCCTCCTGTCGGCGCTCTACGCGGCGGGGCTGCTGACGTGGGCGCTCGGCACGGGGCGCTGGCGGCTGGGCGGTTTGTTGGCTCCCGCGGCCGTCGTCGCCGCCATCCTGGCACCGGTGCTCACGCCGCAGCCCGGGCTGCGCGTCACCTTCCTCTACGTGGGTCAGGGCGACGGCGTGGTCGTCAGCTCCGGGGGTGAGCACATGCTCGTGGATGGCGGCGGCGTTCCAGGCGGCATGGACACCGCGGAACGCTTCATCCTCCCGTACCTGAAGCACGCGGGCATCTCCCGGCTGGACCTCGCCGTGCTGTCACATCCGCATCCCGACCATGCGCTCGGACTGGCCTCCGCGTTGAAGCAGATTCCCACCCAGCGACTGTGGATGCCCGCGGGCGACGGAGACGGTCCGCTCTCGCGGCAGGTGGTGGCCGCGGCGGGGACGGCGCTCGTGGAGGAAGTCGAGGTGGGCCATCCGCCCCTGCGCCTGGGCGAGGCGACCATCGAAGTGCTCGGCCCCCCAGAGTTGGAGGCACGCGACCTGCTGGAAGGCGCGAACGACCGAAGCGTGGTGCTCCTGGTGCGCCACGGCGACGTCACCGTGCTGCTCACGGGCGACGTGGAGGCGGATGGCGAGGAGGCCCTGGCGGAACAGCTGGGCCCGGTGACGGTGATGAAGGCCCCTCACCACGGCTCACGGACGTCCTCCACGGAAGCCCTGCTGGCGCGCACACGCCCACGGCACGTCGTCTTCTGCGTGGGCCGGCGCAACCGGTACGGCTTTCCCCACGACGACGTGGAGGCGCGATACCGGGCGCTGGGAAGCGAGTGCTGGAGAACGGACCAGCATGGCGCCATCACCGTGGAAAGCGACGGCCAGGACGTCCGCCTCCTCAGCTTCCTGCCCCACGAGCCTTCTCCCCGGGTCACACCGGTTGCGCGGACTGGGGGCCCATCACCAGATTGGGGCCGATGATTCCAGAGGATATCGACCTCCAGCAGCTCACCGCCGACCTGAAGAACGCGCTCGGCCCGGGAGAACCCATCGGGTACCTCCGTGGCAAGTCCGTGATGCGCAACCTGCTCGTGGACATGCGCGGCTTCTCGCAGTTGGAGGCGGAGGAGCTCATCGACACGATGGAGACTCGCGGCTTCCTCCGCTTCCTGGGGGACCCCACCGAGCGGTCCGTCGCGGACGCGCACTGGGACATCAGCCCCCACGCGTGAGCACGGGCGCCCTATTCGAACACGAGCCAACCGAAGCGCGGCAGCGCATGGAAGTCGCCGACGAAGAGGGGCGAGAAGGACTGCCCCTCCACCACGCGGCGGTCATGGTGCTCCAGCCGGTAGAGGTTGAAGCGCCAGCGGTCACCCGGCTGGGGCGGGATGTGCGGGACTTCGGCCAGCCGGTCGAAGGGAATCTGCATCTCCACCGACCAGCCCTCGTCGTGGTCCGAGGCATCATCCAACGTGCCCCGCACCTTCACGGCGGACGTCATTCCTGAATCCCAGGAGCGGTCCATGCCCTGCCGACGGGCGGGGAAGTACGCGTCGAAGATGACGTTGTGCGGTGACACCTGGAGCTCGTTGTACGTGCGGCCATCCGCGTTCGCGTCGAGGAAGATTTCCACCACCTCCTCCTCGTAGATGGGGTCATCGCGCTTGCGCAGCGTGCCCCACACGTCCGGGTCATCCATGTCGAAGGCCACGTAGAGGAACTTGCCGTCATGGACGAGCCGCGCCTCGGTGCGCTGGCGCGCGGCGCTCCCGTCGAAGCTCCGGCGCAACACCACCGGCTTGGACAGCTTCCACGCCGCGTCGTCGAGCACGCCGTCGATGGTGGGCGGCTGGCTCACGCGTGGGACGGAGTACTCGGGCAGCTCCTGCGCGGCCCCGCCCAGCTGAGGCCCCAGCATCCGCTGCGAGCCGTCATGCGCATTGGCGTCGTCCACGGGCAGCCGGGAGTTTCCCCGCCAGAAGCCGAGCATCACGCGCGCGGGCGTACCCGGCATGGGCACCGAGTGGACGTCCTCGATGACCTTGCCCACCGGCCATGACGCCAGCGGCGCGGCGCCCCCCTGCACCTCATGGTCCGCGTTCGTGAGCATGCCGCCACTGGCCGGGTCCACGACGTGAACGAAGAAGGCGAAGCCCTGCGGCGGCGGACGAACCGCTTGGAAGTAATGGGCCAACCTCACCTGCGTGCCGGGCGCGGCCTTCTCCGGTGACACCTTGGAGCCCAGGTACACCACCGCGCCACCGGCGAACGTCGCGCCGCTGCGGAACGTGAGGTCCGCGGGCGCCGCGTCCAGGGTGCGGAGCTGCGTGGGCGCGGGAATGCGAGGTGTCTTCTGACGCGGCCCGGCCTGCTCATCACGACAGGCGGTGACAAGACAGGTGACGGCCAGCAGCGGAGCGAGGACGGAGGACGGGAGACGCATCGGGGCCGCGCATCCTAGCGGGCTTCGCGTCCAATGGGTTCACCACGAGGTGGGCGAGCAGGCAACCATCGTGCCCCTCTCGCCCTGAAGTCCCGGCAATTGTCATGCCTAGCGGTGGCTCCCATCTTCTCGCCTCAACCAGCGGTTCAGGCCCAAGGGAGGCGCGAATGAAGACTCTACTCAAGGTGGGTGCGGTGGTGGGTGTGCTGGGAGCAGGGAGCGCCATGGCACAGGAGCGGCTGGAGTCCTCCGCGGACATGCGTGGACTGACGTTCCTGGTGGGCGGCGGTGTCGAGGGCTACACGAGCGCGCTGGGCTCCGACATCAACCCGGGCCTTGGCTACGGCGTGACGGTGGCCATCAAGCCCACGAAGGTGCTGGGCATCGAGCTGGGCTACTCGGGCGCCCTCAACGAGTTCGACCAGCGCGTGGTGACGGGCGCCCGGAGCGGCCCGGACCTGGTACGAAACGGCGCGCATGTGGTGGCCACGCTGGGCCTGGGTGCCGCGCCCGTGCAGCCCTACGTCCTGGGCGGCGTGGGCATCAGCCGGTACAACGTGCGGGCCCCCACGGTCGCCTTCGCGGATGACACAGCGGGCAACATCCCGTTGGGCGGCGGCCTACGCGTCCACATGGGCAACTTCACCGCCGATGCCCGGCTCCAGTACAGCTTCCTCCTGGACCAGCAGTTCGCGGCGAACGCCCCGCCCGGTGACGTCACGATTGGCGACCGGAACTTCAGCAGCGGCGGCAGCTACGCGGGCACCGTCAACATCGGCGCGACCTGGTAGCGACGCGGCCACCTGTGCCTGGGCATGGAGCGAGCCCGGACACCCGGCCTCCGCCGAGCGCCCCCCGTCGCAGAATGCCGGCTTCTGCGAGGGGTGAGCGCGACGCACGCCCGCCGTCAGACGGGGTGGCGCTAGGAGACGACGCCGCATTAGGACGGAGGCATGCGCCCTTTCCTCACGGCGGAGTGGCGGTATCTCGTCATGCTCAACTACGAGGTGGACCCGGAGGTACTGCGCCCCCTCGTCCCTCGTGACACGGAGCTGGACACCTGGCAGGGCCGGACCTTCGCCAGCATGGTGGGCTTCCGGTTCCTCGACACGCGCGTGCGGGGACTGCCCGTGCCGTTCCACCGCAACTTCGATGAGGTGAACCTGCGCTTCTACGTGCGCCACCTCGGCCCTGAAGGCTGGCGGCGAGGCGTGGTGTTCGTGAAGGAAATCGTCCCGCGACAGGCCATCGCCACCGTGGCGCGCGTGCTCTACAACGAGCCGTATGTCGCGCTGCCCATGCGGCACGTCGTGGAGATGGAAGGCGCGCACACCGGCGCCCCTGGCCGCGTCGAATATGCGTGGAAGGCGGGGGGAAAGTGGCAGCACCTGGCGGCGACGACGCTCGGTCCGCCGCAGGCCAGCGAGCCTGGCTCGGAGGCGGAGTTCATCACCGAGCACTACTGGGGCTACACAGCGCAACGGGACGGCGGCTGCGCGGAGTACCGCGTGGAGCATCCCCGCTGGTCCGTGTGGCAGGTGGACACCACCGCGCTCGATGTCGACGTGGAAGGCATGTACGGCGCGAGGTTCGTCCCCTTCCTGCGCGGCAAGCCCAGCTCCGCCTTCGTCGCGGACGGCTCGGCCGTGGCCGTGTATCCCGGCACACGAACGGGCTCCGGTGCCAGCCAGTCGCCAGCCGCCGAGAAGCCGCGCGCCGCCTGAGCCAGGTCCGCGTTTCCTCCGCGGGTGTCTCGCGCTTCGGACGGCCCCATCGCCACCGGGACGCACATGGACGGCAAGTCCGCGGAACCCTGGCCTCCTGGGACGGCCGGCCCGTTGCTTCCGGGCTGCCCCATGCGCTTCGAATTCGAACACCTGGGCTCCACCACCCCCTTCGAGCTCTCCGATGGCATCCACCTCCTGGGAGGCGGCCCGGATGACCACATCCGACTGGAGGGCCTGCCCCCGAGCCTTCTCAGTCTGCGCATCGAGGCACAGCGGCTCATGGTCGAGGCCGCGCGCACCTTCTCCGTCAATGGCGTGCTGGTCCCCCCGGGTGTCCCGAGGCTGGTGATTCCCGGAGAGGCGCTCGGCCTGCCCGACGACATGGGACTGCGCGTGCTTCAAGAGGCCGTCAGTGAGCGCGGGCTGGGCACCGTGGCGCTCCTCAAGGGACTGCTGACGGGAACGGATGAACCGGCCCCATCGCGCGCGGCCACCCTCACCTGCCTCACGGGACTGGATGTCGGGCGCGTCCATGCGCTCGCCGAGGCACAGACGGACATCGGCCGGGGCAGCGACGTGGCGATGCGGCTGAGAGACCGGGCCGTATCCAGGACGCATGCGCGCGTCCTCCACCGCGAGGGGGGATTCTCCCTGGAGGACCTGGGCAGCCCCAACGGCGTCTTCCTCAATGGCCAGCGCGTCGAATCCCGGGTTCCGCTGGCGGATGGCGACGTCATTGAACTGGGCCGTTCATTGCTCCGCTTCCAGGCCGCCGTGGAGGAGCCCCCTCCCGCCGCCGCGCCTGCTGGCGAGCAGGAATCGTCCGCTGGCGCGGTCAGCCCTACTCCCACCGAAGTCACGGTGGAGTGCACGCCCGAGGCACCTCCCAGCGTGCCCAAGCCTCGCGGCGAATGGTGGCTGATTGGACTGGGCGCGGTGGCCGCCTCCGTGGGCGTGGCCGTCACGTGGCTGCTCGCAACGGGAAGCTGACGCGGGGCTCAGCCTGGAATGGGGCCCAGCCCCGCGCGCTCCACGAGGAGCCGCGCGAGCTGCTGATGGTGCCTGAAGAAGCTGGTGAAGTGGACGAGGCCCGCCTTGCCCCGGATGGCGTAGACCGTCACGGGCCCAGGCAGGACATCGAGCTTGCGGATGTCCGCGAAGGTGAAGCGCCGCGTCCGCACCATGCCTCGGTAGGTCAAGCCCCGGGCATCCACCACGATGTGCGTGCGCCCGTAGTACATGAGCGACACGGCGAAGAAGAGGACGAAAAAGCCCGCTGAGAGGAAGGTCTTGAGCGGGACCTCATCGAAGAATCGGAGGAGGTACACCAACACGGCAACCCAGAGGAGACCCGCGGCGGCCATGGCCGCTGCGAGGACCCGTCGGGGTCTGAAGACCTGCCGTCCGTTCGGTTCCGCGTCGCGCCCGGTCATTTATGGAAGCTAATGCTTGGGGCTGACACGGTCCACCGACCCACAGGCGTCCTGCCTGCCGGTCAACGCAGGCGCGCCGCTTTCTGTCGGGATTCCTCCTGAAGCTGGGGGCGGACGTCCGCGGAGGAGGAAGCGGCATAGCGCTCGTAGAGGTCGCGTGCCTCCAGCGTGCGGCCCATCGCGCGGAAAGATTCGGCCAGCCCGTAAAGCGGAGACGCCGAGCCGGGCTCCAGCTCCAAGGCGTACTGATAGTCCGCCGCGGCTTCCGCGTAGCGACGCAGGCCGATGTTGGCGCTGCCTCGCGCGACGAAGGCCACGGCCAGCATGGGCTCGAGTTGGATGGCCTGGGTGAGGCTGGTCAGCGCGCCACTGAAGTCCTTGCTGGCGATGCGCTGTACGCCCTGCTCATACGCCCGGCGCGCCAGCGCGCGCGTCGTGTCGGCCACGGGGCCGGAGCCCGGTGCCTGTCCCGCGGCCTGGGGAGAAACGCCCGCCTGCGCCATCTTCGCCCGCGCGCGGTCGATGTTCTCCTTCGCGCTCTGCTGGATGGCCGCGTCCTTCGTGAGCGCGGTGGCCCGCTCCCACTGCGCCACCGCCTGCCCGTAGTAGCCCAGCACCGCCAAGGCGTTGCCCAGCTTGAACAAGGCCTCCACATGGCCCGCATCCGCGTGGGACGCATCCAGGAAGGCGAAGGCCGCCTCGCGGTAGCGGCGCTCCTTCATCAAGGCGTCGCCGTCACGGATGCGCGACGCCGCCAGCGCCGGATTGGACGTCACGGATTCCACGGCGGGCGCCGCCGAGGGCGTCGCAGCGGCCGGCGCGGTGGCCACCGCGAGCGGCTCTGCGCCCATGGCCTTCAAGTGTTCGGTCGCCTTGCGGACCCAGACCTGCTCCCCCTTGCGCTGCTCACGGGCGATGTACGCCTGGTACGCGGGAATCGCCTTGTCCTTCTGGCCGAGCTGCCGGTAACTCTCCCCCAGCCCGTAGAAGCCGTCCGCGTCGCCGGGCTCGAGCTCGGTGTAGCGCTCGTAGGCCTGTGCCGCGGTGGCCGCATCGCCCGTCTTCCGCGCGGCATAGCCCAGGTTGAACCAGGCCATCTTGAAGCCAGGGTCGGCCTTCGCGGCGTCACGAAAGAGCGTGAGCGCCTCCTGCACCTGCCCCTTGCGGAAGAGCACGCTGCCCAGCCCATTGAGGGCGGAGGGATAGCCGGGCGTGTCAGCCAGGGCCTCGCGGTAGGCGGTGGCCGCGTCATCCCAGCGGCCACGCGCCAGCGCCGACTCCCCGCGCAGGAATGCGGCCCGGGCCGCGGCGGATGGCTCCGCGGCCCCCAGCAGCATTGCCGCGGACAGCGCGATGACGAAGCTGCGCAAGACGACCATGACGGCTCCCGGGGTATCGATCCGGAAGCCGTAGCAGAAAAACCAGGGCCGCGTCAGCACGCCCGCGAGCGACGCCAGCCCTTCGCCTCCGCTCAGCTCCGGAACGGGTTCTGGAGCAGCACCGTCTCACCGCGGTCGGCGCCCACGGAGACGCACACCACGGGGACGCCGCTGACCTCTTCCACCCGGCGCACGTAGCGCTTGGCGTTCTCCGGCAGCTCGTCGAAGGTCCGCACACCGGCGATCTGCTCGTCCCAGCCCTGGAGCGTCTCGTAGATGGGCTTGACGCGCGCGAGGTCCTCGTAGTCGCCGGGCAGCTCCGTCACCTTCTGGCCGTCCAGCTCGTACGCGGTGCAGATCTGCAGCGTCTTGAGGCCGCTGAGCACGTCCAGCTTGGTGAGGGCCATGCCCCACAGGCCGTTGACGCGCGAGGCGTAGCGCAGCACCACGCCGTCCAGCCACCCGCAGCGACGGGGACGGCCGGTGGTGGTGCCGAACTCGTCGCCCATCTTGCGCAGCTGGTCGCCGATGGCGTCGTGCAGCTCCGTGGGGAACGGACCGCCGCCCACGCGCGTGGTGTAGGCCTTGCTGATGCCCATCACCTTGTCGATGGCCGTGGGCCCCAGGCCCGAGCCCACCGCCGCGTTGCCCGCCACGCAGTTGGAGGACGTCACGAAGGGATAGGTGCCGTGGTCCACGTCCAGCAGCGTGCCCTGCGCGCCCTCGAAGAGGATGCGGGCGCCGCGGCGCACCTGACCGGACAGATAGAGCGAGGCGTCGTGGACGAAGGGCTTGAGCCGCTCGCCCAGGCCGGTGAACTCCGCCAGTATCTGCGGCACCTCGAGCTGCGGCACCGGGTCGCCCGCCTGCGCGCACAGGTCCTTCAGCTCGTCCAGCGCCGCCGGCAGCCGGGCCTCGATGCGCGTGCGCAGCCGGTCCGCGTTGAGCAGGTCCCGCACGCGGATGCCGCGACGGGCCACCTTGTCCTCGTACGCGGGGCCAATGCCCCGGCCCGTGGTGCCAATGGCGCTGCCGCCGCGCGCCTTCTCGCGGAAGCTGTCCAGCAGCTTGTGCCACGGGAAGATGACGTGGGCATTGTCGGAGATGAGGAGCTGCGCGTCGTCCTTCAGGAAGCCGCGCACCTTCAGCGCGTCAATCTCCCCGACGAGGACGGCAGGATCCACCACCACTCCGTTGCCAATCACACACGTCTTCCCAGGGTGGAGGATACCCGAGGGAATCAGGTGGAGAACGGTCTTCTGCCCACCCACCACCAGCGTGTGGCCCGCGTTGTTGCCGCCCTGGAAGCGGACGACGACCTGGGCGTGTTCGGTGAGCAGGTCAACGACCTTGCCCTTCCCCTCATCTCCCCACTGCGCTCCGATGACGACGACGTTCGGCATGGTGCTCGCCGCTTAGCACGCGCGGGGGGCCGGGTGACAGTGTTCCGCGAAGCCACAATGCAGGGCCTGGCAGGCTGCCTTCTCCCTCCCATCCCATTCACCCCTCGCTTCACCGCGTGCCACGGCCCGTGCTGCCCCCGCGAGCCGCCCGGCTGCCTCCTCCAGGCCCCTCGTCCCGGACAGCCACTCAGGCTCTGGCTGGGACTCTTTCAGGAAGACGACTCCCACCCGCACCGGCACCCCTTCTCGCACCATCCGCCGAGCCACCAGCCCCAGCGCCGCCAGCTCGTAGGTGTACGCGGCCGCTCCCAGCGGATGACGCCCGCCGTGTTTGAAGGTCACCACCACGGCCTCCCCTTGGGGTGACTCCCACAGCAGGTCCACCGCCCCCTCGACACCCACCTCGCCCTCCAGGGCAAGCATGAACGGAAGGCTCCGGTGAATTGTCTGTGACGGCGCGCTCGCCAGTTGACGCGCGAACGATGACGTCAGGAAGCGCTCCACGGTGCGCAGCACCTCGCCCATGCCCTCTTCGTCCGGCAGCGCGCCCGCGTCACGCAGCAGCGTCTCCAGGTGAGCACTGCGCTCCGAAGTGTCCACATCCGGCGCCGCGAGTCGGAGGTCGACGCCGCGAAGCAGCCGCTGCACCAGGTCCTCCGGACGCTCGACAGGGAGCCAGCCGTCGGGCTCCACCAGGGGCGGCGCGCCACGGGGTGGCACCTCCCAGGGCCACGGCGCACCGCGAAGCCCCAGCCTGTGCACGTAGTGGAAGCGGCGCGGACAGGCAATGAAGTCCTGCAACGCCTCCGCGGAAGCCACGGCCGCACCCAGTGATTCGGCGTACGCGACATGCTGCCCCCGCACTCGCAGCAGCGCGGCTTCGACGCGCGCCTCGGCGAGCAACAAGGCCTCTGGACCGGGCGGCTCCGGATCCGCTGGCGGCGGGAGCGAGTCGACGTCCAGGTCATCGACAAGGCCCCGCAGCTCCGCGTCCACGTCCAAGCGCCCGTCGATGAGGTGCCACCAGGAGTCCTTGCCACCGCTTCGCTCCGCGCCGCCCGCCAGCACCAACATGTCCTTGGCGCGCGTGAGCGCGACGTAGAGCAAGCGGCGGTACTCGGCGCCCTCGCGTGCCTTCAGCTCCGCGCGCACCGCCTTGAAGCGGCTGGAGGTGTAGTCATCATCCAGCGAGTCCGGCACCCACGGCTGCAGGGAGATGCCGTGCGTGCGCTCGAAGTGGACACGCCCCGAGGTGCCACGCCTCCGGCTGCCCATCGAGGGCACCACCACCACCGGCCACTCCAGGCCCTTCGCGCTGTGGATGGTGAGGAGTTGCACCGCGCGAGGGTCGCTCGCGTCCAGCAGGTCCGCCTGGGCCTCCGTGGGGTTGTTCTCCGCCAGCATTCGCAGCTCGCGCGCGAAGGCCACGCAGCCTCCCGTGCCGCGCTCGTCCCGGCGTGACGCCAGCGCCAGCAGCTTCTCCACGTTGGCGCTGGCCTGCTCCGCGTAGGGCGAGCCCGCGAGCGCCTCGCGGTAGCCCGTCACGTCCAGCGCGGACACCAGCAACTCGCGCACGCCCAGCCGGTCGCGCTCGCGTCGCAAGCCGGGAAGCGCGGCGAGGAAACACTCCAGGCGCTGACGCTCTCGCTCGGACAACGACGCCAACACCTCCGGGTCCGTCAACCGGGGTGACGACAAGGATAGGGGCGCGTCCCCCGCCAGGAGGAACAGCGACGAATCCTTCAGCCCCACCAGGGGCGAGCGCAGCACCGCCGCGAAGGCCAACGCATCCTCTGCATCCGCCAACAGCGCGAGCAGCGAGGCCAAATCCAGCACCTCCTGCGCGCCGTAGAAGCCACGACCGCGCAGCACGCGGTGCGGGACACCGTGGCGGATGAGCGCCTGCCGGTACACCTCCAGGTGCGTGAAGGTCCGGAAGAGCATGGCCACATCGCCGCCTCGGGCGGGACGCAGCCCTTCGCCGTCCTCGCGCGCCACGGACGGTGGTGCCCCTGGCGCCAGCAGGCACCGCAGCCGGCGGGCAATCGCATCCGCGTCCAGCCAGCGCAGGTCCGCCGACGTGTCCGCTTCTTCCAGTTGCAGCCGCTCCACCACCGGCGCGTCCGTCAGCGACGACCTCGCCGCAGAGAGGTCATCCTGCTCCGGGACGTAGATGACTTCGAAGGGCCGAGGCGCCCCGGAATCGGCGGCGACGAGCACCCCCGCGAAGGCGCGGTTGAAGAACGACAGCAGCCCGGGCACCGAGCGGTAGTTGTGTTGGAGGAACCCGCGCGTGCCGCCCTCATCCACCAGCTTCGTCGCCAGCACGGAGAAGACGGATACGTCCGCGCCACGGAACTCGTAGATGGACTGCTTGCGGTCACCCACCGCGCAGAGGAAGGCGGGCTCCAGCGGCAGCGCCGTCACCAGGTCCACGTCCGGCGCCAGCTCGCGCGGACCGTCTTCACGCCGCTCCGCCAGCAGCAGCACCAGCTCCAACTGGAGGCGGTTGGTGTCCTGGAACTCGTCCACCAGCAGTGCGCCGATGCGCTCCTGCACCTGTCGGCGGAACTCCGGGTGCGCCCGGAGCAGGTCGCGCGACTTCACCAACAGGGACGTGAAGTCCAGCACGTTGCGGCGGGACAGCTCCGTGTCGTGCCGCGTCTCCACGCGCGTCAGCAGCTCGCGGAACGTCACCTCGAAGGGCGCGGTGCGCCAGGCGGCCCAGGCATCATCCAGCCGGGGCACGGAGCCATCGCTCTTGCCGAAGATGCGCCAGTAGAGCGCTCGAATGGGCCCCGCGGCCCCCTTGCTGAGCCGCGAGAAGTTGCGGCCGTCCGCCTTGAAGCACGCGCGCAGCCAGGGGTAACGCTCGCCCTGTCCGAAGTTCTCCGGCGTCATGCCGTTGAGCCCGCGCTCCAACCCACCCAGCAACCGGCTCCACTCGCCCTTCGCATCCAAGCCCCGCGCCTCGGCGCACAGCTCCAGGCACTGCGTGATGGACGACTCCAGCTCCGCGCGCGCTTCGGCGGCGTCACTCACGGCGGCCTTCTCCGCGCGCAGCCCTTCCTCGCGCAGCTTGCCGTAGACGGACATCAACGCGGCCACGAGCCCGTCGGAGAAGCCCGAGCCGGAGAAGCCCAGCTCCTGGCACAGCTCCCGGACCTGCGCGTCACCGACCTCCAGCGCGTCCAGCACCACGCGCTCGCAGACGTCCTGCACCAGCCCCGCCGCCTCCAGCGAGTCCAGCACCTCGAAGTTCGGGTCGATGCCCACCGCGGGCGGCGCGCGGCGCAGCAACTGGCCGCACAGCGAATGGAAGGTCCCCACCGTGGCCGCGCCCAGCTCCTCACGCAGTTGCCGCCAGGCATCTGGAAGGGGAAAGGGCTTGTCCAGGCGCGCCAGCGACGCTCTCAGCTCCGCTTCCTGGTCCAGACGCGTCTCGCCCTGGGCCAGCGCGTCCAGTCGCTGGCGGACGCGTGAGCGCATCTCCGCGGCGGCCTTGTCCGTGAACGTGAGCATGCACAGCCGTGACGGGCGCACCGCACCGCCGGCCTCGCGCGCGCCAGCCATCAGGTGCAACGTCATGGTGACCAGGCTGTAGGTCTTGCCCGCGCCGGCGCCCGCCATCAGGGCGAGGTTGCGCTCCAGCGCGAAGAGGGACGGCTCGCCGCTCATCCACCGTCCTCCGTGACGCGCCTGTCCGTAATCCGGCACACCGCGCGATAGCCACACGTCCCGCAGTCCTGGGGCCGCGCGGCGAACTGGCCCTGCCGCAGCGTGCCCACCAGCGCCTCCACGGCGTTGGGCAGGTTGAGGCCCTCCTTCTCCGCCACCTTCGCGCGGACCTCGGGGTCCTTCGACAGTAGCTCGTCCAGCTCCGCGTCGGAGATGACCTCGGACAAGCGGATGGCCATGCCCGTGCGCAGGGAGAACCACGCGGCCTGTCGCGCGTCCTTGTGGCCACTCTCGCGCGCCGCATAGAGGTACAGCGGGAGCTGGAAGTCCGACGTCAACAGCCGCTCCTTCAGCAAGCGCCTGTCCAACTTGCCCGACTTGTAGTCGATGACGCCCACCTCGCCGCCCGACTTGTCCAGCCGATCGATGGTGCCCTCGAAGTACACGGGCTCCTCGCCCGCGTGCAGCACGACGTTGCTCCACTTGTCGTCACGGGCGGCGGGGCCGAAGCGGAACTCGAAGTTCTCCGGCGTCATCGCGTCGAAGGGCAGGCCGCGCCGCTCGTCCACGAGGATGCGGCGAGCCATCGCCCGGGCCCGCTCGTGCGCAAGCTTCCACAGCTCGGGGTGTCCCACGTGGTGCACGCGCTCGAAGTCCTTGATGGCGGCCTTGAGCGCGGCGTCCAGCACCTCGTCAGGGACTTCCTCCGGCGCCTTGCCCAGCAACTGCTTCTCCTTCAGGGCCGCGAAGACCTCCTCCACCACCTTGTGCCAGAAGGTGCCACGGCCCCGGGCGTCGAACTCCTCGCCCGGCACGTCTGGTTCGGCCACCTTCAGGCCATACGAGAGGAAGCCCTGGAAGCCGCAGTTGCCAAAGCGCGCCAGCGCCGACGCGGAGAGCGGCCGGGTGATGTCGAAGCGGAACGTCTCGCGCAGGGACTCGCGCTGCGTGTCGAGGTCCACCGAGCCGGAGTACGGGCCGGGCTGCACTTTCGGATCGCCGAAGAAAAACAGGCGCTCCATCTCCACTTCGGACAGCTCGCGCGCGCCCGCGTACCAGGCCTCGGACGCGAAGCGGCGCCGGAGCACCGAGGCAGCGGCGTCGGGCTCGGTGACCCGCAGCTTGGGCTGGGACAGGGCTTCCAGCGCCACGCAGCGACGCAGCTCGGACTCGGTGAGCACCTCGTCCAGCGGTGGAATGGGTGACAGCGAGCGCGGCTCCCACTTCAGCGCGGTGAGCCGGCGCACCTCTTCCAGGAACGCCGACGGCACCTGCTCCTGGCCTCCCGCGGACTCCACCGCGAAGGACAGGCTGACGGTCGCCTCGGCGGCGGCCAACGCGCTGGCGAACAGCAGCCGGTCCTCGGTGAGGCGCCAGGCCGCGCGCTCGTCGAATTCGCCGCCCGTGAGCCGAAAGACGTCGCGGCCCAGGTGCTTGTTGAGCGCCGCGCGCTCCGCGTCCGCCAGCAGCGGAGACGGTGCGTCACGCCCGGGGAAGCGGCCTTCCGTCAGTCCCGCGAGGAAGAGGTGCTGGAAGGAGCGGCCCGGCAGCTCGGCCACGTCGAGCACCTCGACCGCGGCGCCACGGGGCCCACGCGGAGGAAGGTGCGCGTCCGCCATCGCGTCACGCAGCCAGCGACCAAACGTGCGGCGGCGCATCTTCGGTCCGCCGCCCACCGCCTTCATCATCCGCGTCAGGCCCTGCACCCGAAGGCGGAGCGCTTCACGGGCGGCATCATCCCGTGCCCGAGCATCCGCCGCGCGCGCCCCCAACCCACCCTCCTCGCGCGGCGCCAACGCGCCTTCTGAGTCCACGAGGCCCAGCCGCTCCACCACCTGCCACCACGCCGCGAGCAACTCCACGGCAATGCCTTCTTCGGGAATGCGGCGGCACGCTTCCACCAACAGCAGGCAACGCTCCCGCAGCAGCTTCACGGCGTGGACGCGGCTGCTGTCCTGCGCCTTGCGCGTACCGCTGAGCGCGAGCATCCGCCGGGCCAGCCCGTCCAGCCGCACGTCGTAGGCGCCCCGGTTCCGCAACGCACCCAACCGGTCATCACGCACGGCGGCCTGGGCGAAGAGCGTCGCGGGCGCGTCCGGCCCTCCCTGAGACAACGTGGGCGCATAGCGGCTGCCCATCAGGTCCGCCATGCGCTCCACCGGGAAGCCATCCTCCACGAGCAGCGGCAGGTCCAACGCCAGACGCACGGGCCCGGCGAGTCCCAGCGGCTCGCCGAAGGGCAGGCGCACCGGCACGCCCAACTCCCCCAGCGACTCCGCGAGCCAGCCCGCCTCGGGCCCCAGCTCGCGGTACGCCACCGCGATGTCGCCGGGCGCCACGCCTTCGGCCAGCAAGCGCCGGACGTCCCGGGCCAACAGACGCGCCTCGTCCCTTGCCGTGGCCACCTTCCACACGCGCAGGGACGGCACCGCGTCCTTCAACACGTCGCGCGGCGCCCTAGGTGAAAAGAGGTGGCGCCCCAGGTCGATGAAAGGCCGGCCCTCGAAGGTGACGTCCGCCTTGAAGAGGTCCACGTGCGTCATGGAATCGCCGCGGTTCTCGAAGGCGCGGAACAGCGCCGTCAACGCCGCGTCCGCCGCGGGCGAACCACCCACCGGCGTCTCCACGCGCAACGTCACCCGACGGGACTCACACGCCGCCGCCAACGCCAGCAACAACTCCAGCCCCGACGGCCGCACGTCGTACACGCCGTGCAGCACGAGCGTGCTCAGCCCCTCCCACCCCACGGGCCATGCGCCTCGGCCCAGCGCCTCGCGTGCACCGCGCAGCACATCCTCGCGGTCGGCGAGACAGAGCTCCGCCATCCGCTGCTCGTACAGGTGGTACAGGCGCGCAATCACGCGGATTCGCGTCCTGCGCTCCTGCGGCAGGACTTCCACTGCGTCTTGAAGCTCCCGAGCGGACAGGCGCCCGGCCTTCAGGTCCAGCACCACGTCCAGCGCGGCGCGCGCGAAGGCGGGCTCTCGCACATAGTCGCCGAAAGGCGTGGGCCCCAGCTCCAATCCCAGGGAGGCCACCACCGCTCGCGCCGCCACCGCCGGGCACGGACGCCGGTTGAGCTCCCGCGCGCCGCCCAGCGCCTGCAGCATCTCCTCCCAGGTCAGCAGGTGCGCGCCCACGCTCAACCCGCTGGCGTCGCCCATGGCCCGCAACGCGGCCTGGCGCCGGCCGGCGTCGGGGAACACGTGGAGGGTGTGGCCAGAGCGAAGGGGCATGCGGGGCGGATTCTAGAACGACCGGGCGGGTGACTTTCATGCTCCATTCAAGGCCCGCCGCCCAGGTCCTTTCCGTGCCTGCCCGGCCGCTGTCCGCGTATTCCCGGCCAGTCCATCGATATTCGCGCCGGGCCTCCCGGATTCACAGCGAGTCGCGAGGGCTCATGAGCGCACCTCCAGTGGCAGCTCCAACTCGAGCTGTGTGAGCGGAGTCGCCCCCAATCCCGCCCCCAGGAAGAAGCGCGCCAGGGGGCCTTCCGGCACGACGGCGCTTACGGCCAGCGGCTTCCCGGGCCACCGGGCGGCCAGGGCCCCCAGGAGCCTGCGGCCAGCACCCTGCCTCCGGGCCGAGGGCTCCACCCCCACGGACCGGACGACCAGCGTGGGCGCCGACACATCCGCCACCATCGCCACCGCGGGGCCCAGCCGGAACGCACGCGCGGGCAACGCCAACCCCATGACTGTCGCGGGAGCCAGTTGCCAGGGCAATCCCTCGGGAAGCAGCCGCGCGCACTCCCACGGGTCCACTTCCTCCAGCGCGGAGGCCCCCACCCAGGGCTCGGGCGTCCCCATGAAGCCCACCAGCCGGCGCACGCGCTGGAAGCCCAGCCGTTCGTAGAGCGACACCGCGGGTGCGTTCTGTTCGATGACCTCCAGAAGCATCCGGGTGTCGCCACGTGCTCGCGCATCCTCCAGCAGTGGGCGCAGCATGGCACCTCCCAGTTTGCGATTCCGCCAGGTGGGAACCACCCCCATGCCCGCCACGCGGCTCTCCCGTCCCCGGCGCGCCATCAACACGAGCCCCACGGGCTCCCCATCCACGCGCGCGACGCGGCTCTCCTCGAGCGAGATGTGCTCACTGCGCACGCGTGCATCGAACAGGCTGGGGGCATCCGGCACCGTGACGAAATACCCCTCGAAGGCGCGAGCAAACAGCGTGGAGAGGGTGCGCAGCGGCAGTTCCGAGGCGGGAGTCAATTGCATGAGGGGGCACGCATCCAAAAACCTGCGGGTCGAGTCAACGCACGAAGTCACGGGACTTCGCTGGAACCCGAAGGGTTTGCGCCCCTATGCTGCCAGCCGTGCGCCTCCCTTATCGAGCGTTTGCCATTGCCGTCCTGCTGAGCGTCGTCCCCTTCGCCCCCGCCGCCGCGCAAGGCGGCTCGGACGAGCCGCGGCTCCATGAGCTCCGCTTCGACTGGACCCGGGATGGCGTCAGCACCGGCGTGGCGGGCGTGCTGTGGATTTCCAGCGAGGCGTTCTTCAAAGACAACCTGGCCCCGGCGCAGTGCCGCTGGTGCGACCGCGCGCCGGATGGGACGGACCGCCTCAACCGGCTGGACCGCTGGGGACGCGGCATCGTCGGGTCGACGCCGTCCGCTCGCAAACGGGCCCACAACTGGAGCAACATCGTCGGCTTCGGCGCGCTGCCGGCGGGAGTGCTGGGCATCCAGTACGCCATCGGCCATGGCTCGGGCGCTCCGAGTCGCTACTTCGCCCAGGACGCCACCATCATCGTCCAGAGCGCGTTGTTCGCCTCCCTGGCGAACCAGACGGTGAAGTTCATCGCCGGTCGCGAGCGACCCTTCGTCCACATCCTGCCCGAGGACCAGAAGGCGCTCACCGACCATCCCAGCGACAACAACCTGTCCTTCTACAGCGGCCACACCAACCTCGCCTTCTCGCTGGTGGTGTCCGCGGGCACTGTCGCAGCGCTGCGCGGCTACAAGCACCAGGCGTGGCTCTGGGCGGTGGGCCTGCCCGTGGCCACCTCCGTGGGCCTGCTGCGCATGGGCGCCGACAAGCACTACCTCACGGACGTGGCCACCGGCGCATTGCTCGGCTCGGCGGTCGGCGTCGCCGTGCCCCTGCTGCTCCATGGCCGGAAGGGCGAGGCCACGCCGAACATCCAGTCAGGGCAGATCCAGATGGCGCCCGTGGCCAGCGCGCGGATGATGGGCATCTCCGGCACCTTCTAGTTCCGCGCCGGCATCGCCTCTCCGAGGCCAAACTCCGCGGGGGCGCCCTCTCCCTCTGCGGCCAGCGGGGGCAGCGAGCTCATGTCCCAGCGCTGGCCGGCGGTCCATGAGACGGCGCCCGTCACACCCCAGCCCGCGCGCAGGGCCTGACGGTCCTCGTACTCCAACCAGAAGATGGACTCCTGGGCCCTGGCCGCCTGGTCCAGGCAGGCGATGCGGGTGGCCGGACGTCCCGGGCCCTCCAGCGTCACCGCGAAGCCCTTGTGCGAGTGGCCGCACAGCATCCACTTCGGCAACACCGTGTCCACGAGCCGCCGCGTCACGGGATTGCCAATCCAATACGAGGGCAACGGCCTTGGCGGTGACGGGTTCTCCTCCCTCGCGCGCTGGACGATGCCTCGCGGCCATTCGTGGACCAGCATCAGGTCCACGTCGCGGAGCTCCGCCACCTGTTCGACCTCTGGCGTGCGGAAGTAGCCGGCCTGCTTCACCATGTCCGGCGTGGAGGGTGGCTTCAGCGGCTGGTCGACGAAGCGCGGCGCGTGGATGCCCGACAGGTACGCCACCCGCAGTCCGCACAGCTCGCGAACCCCGGCTCGGCCCAGGTACGTCACGTTCGGCGCCAGCGTGCCGCCCAGCTGGAGGTCGTGCAGCGCCTCGAAGTCCTCGTTGTTGCCCCCGATGAAGTACAGGGGCCGCTTCACTTGCCGGAGTCCATCCGCGTATTCCGCGAACTCGGCGGGCATGGCTCGCTTGGCGGCCTTGCGCCGGTGGTCATCCGCGCGGCGGAAGGCTTCGACGTCGCCTACCGCCAGCACCAGGTCCACCCGGCGGCCACGAGCCTGCTCAAGCGCGTCCAGCCACGTCTCCACACGGTGGAAGCGGCCATGGATGTCGCCCACGGCCGCGACAAGTAGGGGTTCCGGCATCTTGCTTGAAAGGCTGCACGCGCCGTACCGCCCTGTCGAGTCGAGATCATCTCATGTCGCCAATGCCTGACAGAACGCAACCTCCCCAGGCGGCCAAACCCCGGGCGCGAAGGATGACGCACCCCGTCCAACCCGTGCCATTGAAGTCCGAAAGCGGCCAGACAGCGGCCACCCGGTATGGGAGTTTGCCCTCCATGAACGGCCTGGACGCCAGCGCGTGCTACCGCGCGATGCAGACCCGAGATGCCCGCTTCGACGGCCGGTTCTTCACCGCCGTCCGAACGACGCGCATCTATTGCCGACCCATCTGCCCGGCCCGGACGCCCCGGTTCGAGAACTGCACCTTCTATCCGAGCGCCGCCGGGGCCCAGGAGGCAGGCTACCGGCCCTGCCTGCGCTGCCGCCCGGAGACGTCACCGGACCTCGCCTTCTGGCGGGGCACCTCCAACACCGTCGCCCGGGCCCTGGCGCTCATCGCCGAGGGCGGCCTGGATGACGACGGCGCCGGGGTGGAGGAGCTCGCGGGCCGGCTGGGCGTGGGCGACCGGCAGTTGCGGCGGTTGTTCCAGCAGCACCTGGGGGCCTCGCCCGTAGCCGTCGCCCAGACGCGGCGCGTGCTGTTCGCCCGGCAACTCCTGCACGAGACGACCCTGCCCATGGCCGAGGTGGCACTGGCCTCGGGGTTCCGCAGCGTCCGCCGCTTCAACGACGTGTTCCGCGCCCTCTACGGACGGCCGCCCAGCGCGCTCCGCAGGAGCCGGGCGCCAGTGGCCGAAGCCGCCGCGGGAGTCACACTCTTCATCCCCTACCAGCCCCCCTATGACTGGGAGGCGATGCTGGCGCACCTGGAGGCGCGGGCCCTGCCGGGACTGGAGCACCTCGAGGCCGGGCGCTACCGGCGGACGGTGGCGACCGCAGGCGGTCCCGGCGCCGTCGAAGTCTGCCGAGCCCCTGGACGCGACGGGTTGCTCGCGACGCTCCGCCTCCCCCAGGTCCAGGCCCTGCCCACAGTGGTGGGGCAGGTCCGGCGCGTCTTCGACGTGGGCGCGGACATGGACGTCATCCGGGAACACCTGTCCCGCGACGCCTGGCTGGCGCCGCTGGTGGCCCTGAGACCGGGGCTGAGGGCACCGGGAGGCTGGGACGGCTTCGAGCTCGCGGTCCGGGCCGTGTTGGGACAGCAAGTCACGGTCGCCGCGGCGCGCGGCCTGGGTGCGCGGCTGGTCGCGGCGTATGGCGAGCCCGCTGGCGTCGAATCGACGGGAGACGCGCGTCTGACGCACAGCTTCCCTCGGCCGGAGAGACTGGCGCGGGAGGACTTGAGCTCGCTCGGGATGCCCGCCGCAAGGGCCCGGACCTTGTCGAGCCTGGCCGCCGCGGCCGTCGCGGACCCGAGACTGTTCCAGCCGCGCGCCACGCTCGAGGAGACCGTGGAACGCTTCAAACGCATCCCCGGCATTGGAGACTGGACGGCGCAGTACATCGCGCTGCGCGCCGTGCGCGAAACGGATGCCTTCCCTTCGGCGGATGTCGCGCTGCTGCGCGCGCTCACGGGCGCCGACGGCGTGCGTCCCGCTCCGGATGAAGCGCTCCGCCGCTCCGAGGCCTGGAGCCCCTGGCGAGCCTATGCCGCGCAGCACCTCTGGGCCGCGGATGCCGCTCGGCCCGGGCCCGTCCCCCACCTTCCCCGTTCCCCTACGCGACAGAGAGATGACGATGCCCCCGCCGCTGCGTTTGCTCATGGACCGCGCCCCCACGCCCATCGGCTTGATGCTGGTCGTCTGTGACGAAGCGGGCTGCCTTCGCGCGCTCGACTGGGAGGAGTACGAGCCTCGGATGCTCCGGCTGCTGCGGCTTCACTACGGCGAGAATGGCTATGTGCTCGTTCCCGCGAGCGACCCGTTCGGCAGGACGACGGCGATGCAGACCTATCTGCGCGGAGACATCAGCGTCATCGAATCGCTGCCCGTGGCCACCGCGGGCACGCCCTTCCAGCGAGAAGTCTGGCGCGCGCTGCGTGACATCCCCGCGGGCTCCACGACCAGCTACGGCCAACTGGCCCAGCGAATCGGACGGCCCAAGGCCGTGCGCGCCGTGGGCATGGCCAACGGCGCCAACCCGATCGGCGTGGTGGTCCCCTGCCACCGGGTGGTGGGGGCCAACGCGTCGCTGACGGGCTACGGCGGGGGCCTGGAACGCAAGCAATGGCTGCTCGACCACGAGCGCCGCCATGCATCGCGCGGGACGACGCAGCCATCAACGCGCTGATGCCGTCGGACGCCTCGTCCTGAAGACAAGACGCCCGGCGGCATCACGCTCGGCGCGGGCTCAGCCGCAGCCCAGCGGGTACGTCACCTCCACCAACGAGCCCGCCTCGGGGGCCGAGGCACGGTCGAAGAGGATGGCATTCTCGCGGGCGTCGTACTCCCAGCCGGACGTCACGCGGACGCCGTCCACATCGACGACGATGCTGCCCGGATCTTCCGGCGTCTCGGACAGGGGAAACTTGCGGTTCGCGCCAAAGGTGCTGTCGGACAGCTTCTCCAACGAGCTGGCCCAGTTCGGCGTGCAGATGCTTTCCACCACGCCGCCCGTGGCCTCCGCCAGTTGGATGTAGCGGCTGCCCGAGCTGCTGGACGTGGGGCACCGGGCCAGGTCCGCTGGCCCGACGATGGCATTGACGCTCAGCTTCGAGCGGTCATTGCCCTTCAGCGCCAGCAGGTACGTCTCGTAGAAGGACACCGGCTGCGCGCTGAAGTCTTCCTCGTCCGACACGAAGATGATGGCCAGGCGGGCATCCTCGCGCAGGAAGCCCGCGTTGCCGTCGTTGGGCTGCGCGGTGCGCGGGTCATCCTCGTTGTAGAGCAGCGGGTCCGCCAACGCGCGGTAGGCGGCCTCCAGTCCCTGCTCGTTCCAATGGCAGACACCCACGCGGGTGTTGCTGGCGAAGACGCCCGCGGCATCCGGCGTCGCCGGGGTGATGATGCGCGGCCGGGAGCCGTCCACGGGGAACAGGCGGCCATTGTCTCCGCCCTGCGAGCCGCCCGGGCACTCGGACCAGCCGCCCGGCGACGGGTCCAGGCCCGTGGTGGTGACGCCGATGCGGTAGTCCACCGCGGCGCCGTCCGCCGCGCTCAGGAAGGCCGCGAAGTTCTGCCCCAGGCTCTGCTGCTCCTCCATCATCGACCCCGAGTTGTCGACCACGAAGAGCACGTCCACCTTCGCCTGTGACTCCTGGAAGAAGCGGTCCGTCTGCTCCGCCTTCGTCACGCCCTGTCCGACCATGCCCACCGTGTAGACGGAGCCGTCCGCCAGGGTGAAACGCAACGCCGCGGTGTCAGCACCGTCATCCACCGGGGCGTACGTCGCCGACAGCGGACGCGTGCTCTGGCTCGCCAGGGTCCACGGGGCGTTGCCGCCACCATCCAGGGTGAACTCGCCCGCGCCCGCGTCGAACGCCACCTGGCTCACCTGGATGGGCCCGACGCACGAGTTCACGGCCACCAACTCCCGAGTGCGCGGGCCGCACGCCAGCTTGGTGAGGCCGAAGTCCACCGTGGTGGGCTGCACCGCGAAGCACCCCACGACGCCCTCGCCCCGCAGCTCCACCAGCGGGTGTCCCTGCGTGGGGCTGTTCACCCAGGCCTCGGCCAGCCCCGAGAAGCCTCCTTCTTCGGACGGCTTGAAGCGGACCAGCAGCGTCGCCTTCGCGCCCGGCTCCAGCACGCCGTTGCGCACGGGAGACGCGGAGAACACCCCGTCCGAACCCTGGGCGAGCTGCATCGACGCCAGGTAGCACGCCTCCGTGCCCGAGTTCCGCAGCGTCACCCCCAGCGCCACCTCCGCGCCCACCGGCACCTTGCCGAAGTCCAGTTGCTGGGGCAGCACGTACTGGCACGGCGCGAACACCCGGCTGCGCCCCTCCAGCGCCACCGCCTCCGTGGCCGCGGAGCCGCTGTCACGCACCGTGACGGAGAGCTGTCCCTGGCTGGCGCCCGTGTTCCCCGCCTTGGGCCGGAAGGTGACGCTCACCCGGGCATTCTGCCCCGCGGGCACCATCACGCTGGCGGGCGCCTGGGCCAGGGTGAAGTAGCCGCCCTGGTGCGTGTCGAGTTGGAGGTCGGTGACGCTCACGTCCTCACGGCAACGGTTGTAGACGGTGACGTCGCGCGTCGCCGTCATGCCCTCCGCCACCGTGCCAAAAGCCAGTCGCCGAGGCAGCACCGTCACGCACGAGCCGCCACCTTCACCCGCCAGCGACACCTTGGGGCCCGGCGCGCTGGAGCCCTGCTCGCGCACGCCAATCTCCACCCGCCCGTCACGCACCTTGCCCACCGCCGCTGGCGTGAAGGCCACGCGCAGCTCCACCGCCGCGCCCGGCGCCAACTGCCCGTTGGCCACCACCGGCTCACTGGCGATGTGGAAGACGCCCTCCGAGCTGTCCACCAACTGCGAGCCCGAGAAGCTCAGCGGCTGCGTGCCCTGGTTGCGCACGGTGATGACCTGCTCCGCCGTGGCCCCCAGCGCCACGCGCCCGAAGTCCACGCGCAGCGGCGTCACCTCCAGCCTGGACGCCACGCCCGTGCCCGTTAGCGGCACCACCGCCGGCGCACACCCGTCACACACCACCACGTGCAGCGCCGCCTCGGCCGCGCCCAGCCGGCGCGGGGCGTAGGCCACAGGCACCACCAACGCCTCGCCCGGAGCCAGCGAGGAGGGCAGGCCCTGCCCGGCGGTGAACTGGTCGGCGTCCGTGCCCTGCACCGACAGCGTCAGCGGACTGTCCACGTCCGATGGGTTGCGCACCGTCACCTCGCGCATCTCCACCAGGCCCATGGCCACGTTGCCGAAATCGAGCGCCTCCGAGGGCACCTCGATGAAGGCCTTCACGCCGCGCCCGGACACCGGCACGCGCCCACCGACCTCCGCGTCCGTGATGATTTCCACCACGCCCTGAATCTCGCCCTCTACCTGCGGCAGGAAGTGGATTTCGATGTCCTGCTCGCCACCCGCGGACAGGATGAAGGGCTCGAAGGGGGGAATGTTGACGTTGGGCACGCTGGAGACGGCGCCTTCCACACGATAGGAAGCCCGGCCCGCATTGGCGATTCGCAGCTTGAACGTCTTGGTATGCCCCAGCGCCGCGGGACCGAAGTCCACAGTCTCAGGCCGGACGACGAAGGCGCTCTTTGCCCTCTGAGAGGCGGGCCGTTCACACGCCCCTCCCGCCACCATCACCGCTACCAATGCCACCAGCCCAAACGCCCTGCGCATAACGTCCTCCCCGCCCCACCGGGAGACGCCAGGAACACACCCTGGTTCACCTCACGGCTCAGCGGGGGGCCCTTTGCAACCCCGGTGCCCGGTCCGCCCACAGAGAGGCGAGGGGCGCTCCCACGCGGCACCCCTCTGACCTCGCAGGGAAACGCCAGAGCCCACCCGGGAAATGCGGGTGTCCTTTCGCAGGACACTCCTGAAATTCCTTCAGGAACTCCAGGTGCCACACAGACGAATCCTCCGTCTGGGCGGGGCAGGCAGCCAGGCGTCGCGGCTTCGCCCACTCTGAGTGGACCCGGAGGGGCCCGAGGATTTCAGGGACGCCTCCCCGCCTGAGGGGTCGCCAGATGTGGGATGCGGAGCGCAACCCAGGACGTTCCCCTGCATCCAGTGCGGTTCCGGCATGTTTCCCCCTACCGGAACACTTATTCAGTGGTAGATCGCCCGCCCATGTCCGAGCCCGACGTCATTTCCCTCAGAGGCGCCAAGGAGCACAACCTCAAGAACGTCTCCTTGGACATTCCCAAGAAAAAGCTCGTCGTCTTCACCGGCGTGTCTGGTTCGGGCAAGAGCTCGCTCGCCTTCGACACCCTCTACGCGGAAGGCCAGCGCCGCTACGTGGAGAGCCTCTCCGCCTACGCCCGGCAGTTCCTGGGGCAGATGGAGAAGCCGAAGTACGACACCATTCGCGGCCTGTCGCCCACCATCTCCATCGAGCAGAAGGCGGCCAGCAACAACCCCCGCTCCACGGTGGGCACCGTCACGGAAGTGCACGACTACCTGCGGGTGCTTTATGCCTCCATCGGAGTGCAGCATTGCCCCAACTGTGGCGTGAAGGTGGGCAAGCAGAGCGCGCAGCAGATTGTCGATGAAATCCTCAAGGCCCCCGCGGGCACCAAGCTCCAGGTGCTGGCGCCGCTGGTGACGAACCGCAAGGGCGAGCACAAGGACCTGCTCGCCGAGGCCCAGAAGCGCGGCTTCTCCCGTGCCCGCATCGACGGCGCGCTCAAGAGCCTGGAAGAGCGCATCGAGCTGGACAAGAAGTCCAAGCACGACATCGCGCTCGTCATCGACCGCGTGGTGCTCAAGCCGGACGTGAAGACGCGCCTCACCGACTCCGTGGAGACGGCGCTGCGCGAGGGCAAGGGCACGCTCATCATCACCGACGAGAAGGGCACGCTCGCCTCCGACCGGGTGATGTCCGAGCTCAATGCCTGCGCCAAGTGCGGCCTGTCCTTCGGTGATTTGACGCCCGCGTCCTTCTCCTTCAACAACCCCCTGGGCATGTGCACGGACTGCAACGGTCTGGGCACCAAGCCGGAGATGGACCCGGACCTCATCGTCCCGGACACGTCACGCAGCATCCGCGATGGCGCCATCGAACCGTGGGCCGGCAGCATGAACCGCGGCGAGGGCTGGACGGCCGACTTCGTGGAGAGCCTGGCCAAGGCCTTCAAGATCGATCTGGACGTGCCCTACGCGAAGCTGAGCAAGCGCGAGAAGGACACGCTGATGTACGGCGCCAGCGGCAAGTCCTTCACCGTCGCGTGGGGCGAGGGCGGCAAGTACAAGATGGAATGGGAGGGACTGGTCGAGCGCATGATGCGCAACTTCAAGACGACCACCTCCGAGGCGCGCCGCACCGAGCTCCAGAAGTACTTCAGCGACAAGCCCTGCCCGTCCTGCAAAGGCGAGCGCCTGAAGCCGGAGAGCCGCGCGGTGAAGGTGCACGGGCGCAGCATCGTCGAGCTGAGCCGGCTGACCATCTCCGACTCACTGGGCTTCCTGGGCGACATGGCCCTGTCCGCGCACGAGCGGAAGATCGCCACCGAGCTGCTGAAGGAGATTCGCAGCCGCCTGTCCTTCCTGGTGGACGTGGGCCTGGGCTACCTGATGCTGGACCGGACCGCGTCCACCCTGTCGGGCGGTGAGAGCCAGCGCATCCGGCTGGCGTCGCAGATGGGCAGTGAGCTGACGGGCGTCATCTACATCCTGGATGAGCCCTCCATCGGCCTGCACCAGCGCGACAACGGCAAGCTGCTGCTGACCCTCAAGCGCCTGCGGGATTTGGGCAACTCCGTCATCGTCGTGGAGCACGACGAGGAGACGATGGAGGAGGCGGACTGGCTGGTGGACTTCGGTCCGGGCGCAGGCGAGCTGGGCGGCCAGGTGGTGGCCCAGGGCACGCCGGAGCAGGTCATGGCGAACGAGGCCAGCTCCACCGGCGCGTACCTCTCCGGGCGGCAGGAAATCGAGATTCCACAGGAGCGCCGCAAGCCGGACCCGAAGCGCAAGCTGGTCATCCAGGGGGCGCAGGAGAACAACCTGAAGAACGTGGACGCGGAGATTCCGCTGGGCGTCTTCAGCGCGATTACCGGCGTGTCCGGGGCGGGCAAGTCCACGCTCATCAACGAGATTCTCTTCCCGGCCCTGGCGCGGCACCTCTACGAGAGCCGTGAATCCCCGGGCAAGCACAAGGCCGTGCTGGGCATGGAGCACCTGGACAAGGTCATCGACATCGACCAGCGCCCCATCGGCCGCACGCCGCGCAGCAACCCGGCCACGTACACCAAGCTCTTCGACAACATCCGCGAGGTGTTCGCGATGACGCCCGAGGCGCGCGCGTTCGGCTACGGGCCGGGCCGCTTCAGCTTCAACATCAAGGGCGGCCGCTGCGAGGCGTGCGAAGGCGACGGCGTGAAGCTGGTGGAGATGCACTTCCTGGCGGACGTCTACGTGCCCTGCGAGGTCTGCGCCGGCAAGCGCTTCAACGAGGCCACCCTGCGCGTGCGCTACAAGGGGAAGAACATCGCCGAGGTGCTCGACATGAGCGTGCGCGAGGCGATGGAGCACTTCGGTGCGCACCGCGACATCATGCGGGTTCTGCAGACGCTCCATGACGTCGGCCTGGGCTACATCCGCCTGGGGCAGCCCTCCCCCACCCTGTCCGGCGGCGAGGCCCAGCGCATCAAGCTGGCCCGCGAGCTGGCGCGCGTGGCCACCGGCCGCACCCTCTACATCCTCGACGAGCCCACCACCGGCCTGCACTTCGAGGACATCCGCAAACTGCTGTCCGTGCTCAACCGACTGGTGGAGGCAGGCAACAGCGTGCTCGTCATCGAGCACAACCTGGACGTCATCAAGAGCGCGGATTGGATCATCGACCTGGGCCCCGAGGGCGGCGCGGGCGGCGGCAGGATTCTGGCCGCTGGCACGCCCGAGCAGGTCGCCGAGGTCGAAGGCAGCCACACCGGCCGCTACCTGGGCCACGTGCTGACCAAGGCCCGCAGGGCCCGCGTGGGCGTGCGAGTGGACGACCCGGTGCCCGTGAAGAAGGGCGCGCGGGGCTGACGACGCACCGCGCAATGCCTCCTGGGAAAATGGAGCGGGGGGACGGGGGTGCCTTCATTCACCCCCATCCCCTCGCACCACCTTGGAGGAAAGACATCATGGGAAATGATAGGGATATTCCAATGCCTGTCAAACTCAGCCAGGCGACTTGAGTTGTATCAACAAACACACACGCCCATCGGAATGACGCAGGCAGTCGTGCGGGAGATTTCCGGCGTGGGTGCGGCCAGGAAAGCGCCGGGTGGCGCGGCGGGCCCCTTTCGTTCGGTGGAGTCCCGGCGGCCCGTTGGGTAGGGTGCGACTTCTCGGAATCTAGGAGCCCCCACCTTTCGTCACGAGGGAGCACCCCGTCGTATGGCCCAGGCACCCGCCGCGCAGAGCAACAAGTTCCCGCCGCAAATCCCCTTCATCATCGGTAACGAGGCGTGTGAGCGCTTCAGCTTCTACGGGATGCGGAACATCCTCACGGTGTTCCTCATCGACTACCTGCTGCGCACGCAGATACCGGACAACGCGCTGCGCGAGGCCGAAGCGAAGAGCCTGATGCACACGTTCATGGCGGGCGTGTACTTCTTCCCGCTCATCGGCGGCTACCTGGCGGACCGGTTCTTCGGGAAGTACCGCATCATCCTGGGGCTGAGCCTGGTCTACTGCCTGGGCCACGCGTGCCTCGCCGTCTTCGAGAACAACGTCACGGGGTTCTTCACGGGCCTGGCGCTCATCGCCATTGGCAGTGGCGGCATCAAGCCCTGCGTGGCGGCCATGGTGGGGGACCAGTTCAATGAGTCCAACAGCCACCTGGTGAAGAAGGTCTTCGCCATCTTCTACTGGACCATCAACTTCGGCTCGTTCTTCGCGTCGTTGTTCATCCCGCTGCTGCTCAAGCACTTCGGGCCGTCGGTGGCCTTCGGCATCCCCGGGGTGCTGATGTTCATCGCGACGTTCATCTTCTGGGCGGGCCGTCACAAGTACGTCCGGGTGCCGGCCACGGGCGCCAACCCGCACAGCTTCTTCAAGGTGGTGGCCAGCGCGCTGCGCAACCGCGGCCAGGGCGGCGGCTGGCTGGACGGCGCGAAGCGGGAGCACCCCGAGGAGGCCGTGGACGGCGTGAAGGCGGTGTTCCGGGTGAGCGCGCTGCTGCTCCCCTTCGTGCCCTTCTTCTGGATGCTCTTCGACCAGAAGGCGTCCACGTGGGTGGTGCAGGCCCGGTCCATGGACCCGCAGGTGGGGCCGTTCACCTTCCAGGCCAGCCAGATGCAGTTCATCAACCCGCTGCTGGTGATGATTCTCATCCCCTTCCTGACGGCCGTCGTCTACCCGGCCTTCCAGCGCTTCGGCTGGGAGCTGACGCCGCTGCGGCGCATGCCCCTGGGGCTGGTGGTGGGCGCGCTGTCCTTCATCATCGCCGGCATCTTCCAGGTCACCATGGAAGGCGGCACGACGCTGAACATCGCGTGGCAGATTCTGCCGTACATCGTCCTGACGCTGGGCGAAATCCTGATGTCCACCACGGGCCTGGAGTTCGCGTACACGCAGGCCCCGCGCGAGATGAAGGGCACCATCCAGAGCGTGTGGCTGGTGACGAACACGCTGGCCAACGCGGCGGTGGCCATCACCGCGAAGCTCAACGTCTTCACGGGCTCCGGGCAGTTCTTCTTCTATGCCGGCTTCGCCCTGGTGGCCGCAGTGGGAATGGCCCTGGTGGCCCGCCGCTACGTGGTGCGCGACTACTACCAGACGTCCGCGCCCATCCCCACCGAGGAGCGCTCCGCTGCCGGTGTGACTCCCGGCTCGGCGAAGTCCGCGTAGCCAGGCGGTCAGCCCGCGCAGTGAACGCCGGTGCACCCATGAGGTGTGCCGGCGTTTGTGTTTCAAACGTGGCGCCAGCGGTCCGCGAACAGAAACGCCGGCGCCCCCATCGGGACGCCGGCGTCTGGACTTCAATCAGCGGGGAGTTCGCGACCGCTCAGGCCGCCGCCACCGAGCTGCCCTGCTGCTCGGGGGTGGGCGCGGCGGGCTTCACCTCGTCCGTGCCGTGCATCATCCGCTTGAGGATGGGCGACACGACGAGCAGCAGCACGCCAGCGATGCCCGTCCCCACGGTGATGAAGAGGAACACGCGGAACTCGCCCAGCCTCCCCGAGTACCCGCCGAAGACGCCGGCCAGCTTGTTCGCCGCCGCGTTCGCGAGGAACCACACGCCCATCATCGCGGAGACGATGCGCGCCGGCGCCACCTTGGTCACCATGGACAGGCCCACGGGCGACAGGCACAGCTCACCCATGGTGTGCAGCAGGTAGGCCATCACCACCCACCACGCCGCCGCCTTGCCCGTCGAGGCGCTCTCGCTGGAGGCGCCCAGCATGAAGAGGAAGCCGGCGGAGAGGAACAGCAGGCCCATGCTCATCTTCACCGGGATGCTCGGAGCCTTGCCGCGCGCGGACAGCCAACTCCACAGGCCGGCGAAAACCGGCGCCAGCGTGACGATGAAGATGGAGTTGAAGTTCTGGAACCAGGTCGTGGGCACTTCCCAGCCCAGGATGCTGCGGTCCACCTTCGCGTCCGTGTAGAGGTTCATCAAACCGCCGGCCTGCTCGAACCCCGTCCAGAAGGCGACGACGAAAAGCGCCATGATGAAGATGACGAGGATGCGGTCGATCTCTTCGCGGGTGAAACCCTTCTTCTCCGGAGTGCCCGGCGTCGCCTCGGCGGCGGCCACCATCTTCTCCGGCACCAGGCCCACCGTCCCCAGCAGCTTGCTCTGCAGCGACAGGAAGGCGACCAGGCCCAGGAACATGCCCACGCCGGCGGCGCCGAAGCCCCAGTGCCAGCCCACGCGCTCGCCCAGCGTGCCGCAGATGAAGTTGCCGAGCACCGCGCCCAGGTTGATGCCCATGTAGAAGATGGTGAAGGCGCTGTCGCGGCGGCCATCACCGGGCGCGTACAGCCCGCCCACCATGGTGGAGATGTTCGGCTTGAAGAAGCCGTTGCCGATGATGAGGAATCCCAGGCCCGCGTAGAACATCGTCACGCTGGGGAGCGCCAGGACGAGGTGGCCTATCATCATCAACACGCCACCGAGCACCACCGCCCGGCGCTGCCCCATGTAGCGGTCCGCGATGAAGCCACCGGCGATGGGCGTCAGGTACACCAGGCCCGTATAGGTGCCGTAGAGACTGAGTGCATCCGCGTCGGACCAGCCAAAGCCTCCGTTGACCTTGCTCGTGAGGAAGAGCACGAGCAGGCCACGCATGCCGTAATAGGACATGCGCTCCCACATCTCAGTGAAGAACAGGAGGTAGAGCCCTCGCGGGTGCCCCTTGCGGGCGTCAACCGCGGCTACGGTGCCTTGCATGCAGGTCGTTTCCTTGAAAAAGGAGAGGTGCGACGAAAAAGGAGCGTGACTGTAGCAGACACGCGGGCCGTGCCCAGGAGGACACCTGAGCGGGTAGGGAATTCCCCTTCTCCGTCGCCCGGACGCCGTGGGCTCGGGCGGGGCCTTTGCGTCCTGCGTCAGCCCAGGCGGCCGACGCGCGGCTCGGACGCGAGGTCGGGCATGCCTCCCGTGACACGGGGCGCCACGGGGCGCAGCGGCAGGCGGACCTCCACCTGCGTGCCCTCCCCCGGAACACTGCTCAGGTCGATGGTCCCGCCGTGCTGGATGATGATGCGGCGGCTGAGCGCCAATCCCAACCCCGTCCCCTCGCCCGCCGCGCGGGTGGAGAAGAAGGGCTGGAAGAGCCGCTCCATGTCCTCCGGGCGGATGCCCACCCCGTCATCACCGATGGTGACGATGGCCTCCTCCGCCGTGCTGGCCGTGGAGATGCGCACGCGGCCCTTGTCGCCCACCGCGCGCAGGGCGTTGTCCAGGAGGTTGAGCCACACCTGGTTCAGGGCGCCTGGGTTGCCCCGGATGGGCTCGCTGCAGTGGTACGCGCGCTCCACCTTGACGCCCGACGGCACCTTCCACGCCAGCACGCTCAGGGTGGAGTCCAGCGACGAGTCCAGGGACAGCACCACCGGGGACTCGCTGGTCCGCGTGAAGGAGAGCAGGGACTCGGCCAGGTGGCGGATGCGCTGGCCACACTCCTCCACCACCTCCAGCATGGCCTTGCTCAGCTCCACGTCGGCGGAGCCACCCGTCAGCATGTCCTTGAGCGGCAGCAGCGCGTTCATCAGCCCGTTGAGCGGATTGCGCACCTCATGCGCGAAGCCGGACGTGAGCAGGCCGATGGCCGCCAGCCGCTCGTTCTCCGCGGCGCGCACGGCCGCCTCGCGCAGGCGCAACTGGGTTTCGATGCGCGCCAGCAGCTCGTTCGGGCTGAAGGGCTTGCCCAGGTAGTCATTGGCCCCGGTGCCCAGGCCCTCCACCTTGGCCGTCACCTCCTGGCGCGCGGTGAGGAGGATGACGGGGATGTCCACCGTCTGCGGGTCATTGCGCAGGGCGGTCAGCATCTGCAGACCGGACATGACGGGCATCATCACGTCCGACAGGATGAGGTCCGGCCGCTCGCGCAGCGCGCGCTGGCGCCCGTCGTCGCCGTTGATGGCCTCCATCACCCGGTAGTGCTGGGCCAGCAGCCGGGCGAGGAAGCTCCGAATCTCCGGGTCATCCTCCACCACCATGATGCGGGGCGACTCGGGCCCCGGCCCCGCGTGGTCCCTGGCCGGAGGAGGCGACGCGCCCAGGACATCCGCCCCCGTCGGCTCCAGCGAGGGGAAGGCCCCGGAGATGCGGCGCTCGCGCCGCACGGGCATGACGGCCTGACGGCGCTCGCGCAAATCCTCGCGGATGTGCGCGGTCCCCTTGGGCAGCCGCACGTGGAAGACGGAGCCCTGCCCCAGTTCGCTCGTCACGGAGATGCCGCCGGCGTGCAGCTCCAGCGTCTCCTTCACCAGCGCCAGGCCAATGCCCGAGCCACCAAAGCGCCGGGTGCCGCTGTTATCCGCCTGGGAGAAGCGGTCGAAGATGACGGGGATGTCCTGCGGGGCGATGCCCTGGCCGGAGTCCTCCACCTCGACGTGCACCTCCAAGTCGTCCTCGCGCACGCGCACCGTCACCCCACCCTTCTGGGTGAACTTCAGCGCGTTGCCGAGCAGGTTCTGGAAGACGATGTCGATGCGCTCGTGGTCCACGTGGACGGGCGTCACCGTGGAACCCTCCAGCCGCAGCGTCACGCCCTGCCGCTCCGCCATGGTGTGGAACGGCGGCACCACCGTGCTCAGGAAGCCGAACAGCTCTAGCGGCTGGTAGCGCAGCCGCGCCTTGCCCGACTCCAGTTGCGCCAGGTCCAGCAGGTTGTTGATGAGCCGCAGCAGGCGCTGCGCGCTGCGCTCCATGTTCGTCACCAGCGGAGGCAATTCGGGCGGCAGTGACTCCGCCTCCTTCGCCAGCGCCTCCAGCGTCAGCAGGATGAGCGTGAGCGGCGTGCGCAGCTCGTGGCTGACGTTGTCGAAGAACTCGCTCTTGAGGCGGTCCAGCTCCTGCTGCCGCGTGAGCGACGCCTCCAACTTCGTATTGGCCTCGGACAGCTCCTGCGTCCGCTCGGCCACGCGGTCCTCGAGCGCCTTGTTGGCGGCGAAGATTTCCTCGTTGCGCCGCTGCAGGTCCTCCAGGGACGTCTGCAGGCCCTGGTGCTGCTCCGACAGCTTCTCGTCCTTGCGCAGCAGGGCCGCCCGCGTGTCCAGCCACGCCCCCGCCGCCACGCCCACCATGCCCAGTGAGCTGACCGCGAAGATGGGGGGCGCCAGGTTCAACGTGCCCGACACCAGGCCGGCCACCATGCCCGCCATGCCGCCCACGATGTAGCGCCACGCCAGGGGCGGCAGGCTCTGCCAGCGGATGTCGTACTCGCAGCAGTCCGCTCCATCCACCTGGCAGCGCAGCTCCTTCACCTCCGCCAGGGGCAGGTTCCAGATGGCGGGGAACGCGGACAGGTTGCCCTGGCGCGCGCGGCAGAAGTTGCGATCTCTTTCACGGATGCGGCTGACGTAGCGCACCTTCACCCGCGAGTCGGTGAGCGTGTCGATGTGGAAGCCGCCCACCCGGTTGTACGTGTGGTCCAGCTCCAGCGCGCGCTCGTAGACGCTGCGCGGCGTGGCCAGCGCCTTCATCATGTAATAGAGGAAGCCCACCGCCTCCGGACTGGCGATGCTGCGCCCCGCCTTCGTCATGAAGTCCGGATCACCGGAGTCCTTGTCGAGCACGTCGAAGAGGCGCTCGGTGAACCCCACGGAGACGAAGTTGGTGAGCGTCTCCACGTACGCCAACGTCAGCGGCAACGCCTCGCGCTGCCACACTCGCACCAGTCGGTCCCGGCCGTAGGTCCGCTCGTAGTACAACATCACGCTGCGCAGCATCCGGACACTCAGCTCGGGTGTGTCGGGGGCTGACGGTGCGGAGGCCAGTTCCGCGGGGACGGTCAACGCTTCACTCCTTCGGTCGTCAACACCATCGCATATTTGAGGGTGTCGGCGTCGTCCAGGAGTGCGAGGAAGCGTTCACAGAAAGCGTCATAGGGGCCGGCGCCCCCGAAGAAGGGCTCGGCGAGCGGGCGCAGCGTCCGGAAGCGGATGACCCAGTCCTCGCGGAGCCGCGCGTCCACCGCGCCCGCCGCCACGTAGAACGGGGAGATGTGCACGCGCACATCCACCAACCCGGCCTTGCGGAACAGGTGGAACAGCTTGCGGCCCGCGTGCAGGTCGAAGCGCGCCGCGCGCAGGGCGGCGAGCAGCTTCTGGCTCTCCTCCTGGAGGTCCTCCGGAAAGGGCCAGTTCCACAGCCCCACCCCGTCGATGTCCGCCACCACCACGCGCCCACCGGGGCGGACCACGCGCACCAGCTCCGCCAGCGCGGGGCCCGGCTCTCCCAGGTACTCGAAGACGTACTGGCACCAGACGTAGTCGAAGTGGTCGGCGGGCAGATGTGTATCCGGCAGCGCGCCCTGACAAAGCTCCACGTTGGGCCTGCCCGCCAGCAGTCCCCGGGCCGCCGCCAGGTGTGCGGGCTGCGGCTCGATGCCCACCACGCGGCCGTGCGGCCCCACCACGTCCAGCATCTCCGAGGTGATGACGCCGGGACCGCAGCCCACATCCAGTGCGGCGTCCCCGGGCCTCAGGCCGGTGAGCCTCAGCCGCTCCGCGTAGGAGGTGGCGCTCGCCTGCGCTTGCAGGCGATGCACCTCCTGGGCCGACTCCATCAGGTAGGTCATGCCGCGATGTCCTTGTCATCCACCCGGCTCCCCCCCCGGCCATGGACCGCCAGCCGCTCGAAGACGGCGAGCAGGTAGGCATTCCAGTCACGCACGAGCCGGCGGTGGGCCGTGAACTCCATCACCTTGCCCAGGTTGTGGAAACCCAGTGCCTCCAGGGCGGGCAGGTCCGCGTCCGAGGCCAGGCACTCCGCGGTGGAGCGGCCCCGCCGGGCCGAGTTCGCCACCGCGTGTGTCACCAGCGCCTGGCGCACGGCATCCGCTTCCCGTGCATCCGGCTCCACCATGACGAGTGAGAAGGCGTTGTACCACTCCGCCCAGAAGAGACCGGGCGACGAGTCCTCCATGAGGACGAACCCCTGGGGCCCGTCCTTGCCCTCGACCATGGCGATGCTGCGCGAGCGCCGCAGCCGCGCGTCCGAGTAGCGCCCGCCCAGCGTCCCCATGGTCATCTCGCCCTCCACCAGGTCCGAGCTGCGCAGCCGCACCACGTCCTGCGTCTCCCGCAGGTGCTGCTCCAGCCAGCGCAGGTCGGACGTCTCCGCGGGGCGCACGCGCAAATCGCTCCGAGGCGGCGGCAACGCGGCGTCCACGGGGAGCCGGCACGGCGTGAAGGCATGCAGGCAGCTCAGGCCCGGGCGCTCCAACCGGCTGGCGATGGCGCCGTAGATTCGCGACGTCCACCGGTTGCGGCAGCGCCACAGCGCGCGCAGGTACTCCACGTCGTCCAGGCTCTCCGCATAGTCGGCCGCGAGCGCCACCAGTTCCTGGGAGATGGATTCGTGCCGGTGGTAGCCCGGCCGCACCACCAGGTGCTGCGACAGCCAGGTGCGCGAGTAGATGCGCAGCCCGGAGATGTGGCCGTAGAGGCGGCCCTCGCGCTGATAGACGATGGCCTTGGACAGGCCGTGGATGCCGTTGCCCAGCCGCTGGTGCGCGTCCACCAGCGGCTCGGGCGTCGCCGTCTCGTGGAAGGGGTAGTCGGGAAAGCGGACGTCCGCGGAGCGGAACAGGTCCCACACGTCGGAGAAGGGTAGTTCGGACGCATCACGCGCGTCGGGACACCGCGCCTTGATGAAGGCGTCCAGGATGGCGGCGCGGGCCTCCGGCGCCAGCTCCAGGATGCGCAGGCCGCAGCGGCGCGGGCGGCTCATGCTGGCGCCCTCCTCCGTCACCGTGAGCTGCCCGGTGTCCTGCACCTGGGCGCGGCAGCGCGAGCGCGTGCCGTCTGGCAACTGCAGCATCACGTCGTCCAGCACCAGCCCCGGCGGAAAGGCCTCCCGGCCCGCGTCGAAGGGAAAGGCAAAGCCGCCGGTGTGCAAATCCAACAGCGGGCGGACGATGGCCTCCCCCGTCAGCGGCGAATTGAAGGACACCGCGAAGGGCCGCTCTGCGGAGGAGCGGAAGCGCAGGCTGTTGCGGCGGTGGTGCAGGCTCAGCGTGCGCGGCAGGGCCACCTCCACCTGGTTCGGCTCCGAGTTCAGCACCGCCGTGGTGCCCACATGGCACACGCCGCCAAAGTCCAGGCACAGCCGCACCACGTCTCCTGGATGGAAGAGCGTGCCCGGCTGCGACTGCTCGCACAGCACCAAGCGAGACTCCTCTGGCAGCACCTCCGCGCGGGAGAAGTCCACCAACCGGTTGCCTTCGTGCGTGCGCAGCCCGAAGCCCACCCCCGCGCGCACGGCGCGGCGCAGCAGGCCGCGGATGCGCACCGAGTCGTTGAGCAGCGGCGCGGCGGAAGAGCGCGCGTGCTCCACGGGGCGCTCCAGCGACACGCCCAGGTGGAAGCCCTGGCCTTCGTGCGCGCGCAGCGGGCGCACCATGCGCACCGTGGCATGGCCGGCGCGCAGCACCAGCGTGTCGCCGCGCAGCACCTGGAGCCCTTCCAGCTCCGTGCCCGGCGTGAGCCGCTCGATGCGCACGCTGGACTCCAGGCGCAGGCCCAGTCCTCCCGTGGCCACGTCGAGAAGCCGCGCGCGGAACGTCGTGCCATCCGCCGTGAAGCAGGCCTCCAGGACGCCGTGCGGCTCGCGGCGCTCGGACTCGCGAAGCTCCAGCAACTCCTGGACGGCGCGGCGCAGCGCCGGGCTGGGGTCATCCTCCAGCGTGAAGAACATGTGCCCCGCGGCGGCCACGTCCACCAGGCTGTGGTGGGCCTGCGCATTGTCCCTGGGGCAGAGCACCGCGCGGATGGAGCGCGGGGTGTAGCGCTCCAGATCCTTCAACAACCGGGGAAAAATGTCCGGATGCGTCAACACCAGCGCGGGAGCGGTTTTCGTGAGGAATTCGACCGCCTCCTGCCGGTTGGAGGCCTCGAGCACTTCGTAGCCATCCAGCAAGGCGCGGAGCCGTCCACGACGCTCCGCCTCCGGATGCACGACCAGCACTGCGCGCGTCGTCACGGTCATATGTCCTCCTCCACCGGGTCAGAGCCGCCTGCCCCCGGATGAACCACTTCACGGGTCGGAATGTGACCGCCAGCCTCCACCGCCCCGCCGGAGCTTCCGACGGCGACCCCTCACATTCCCCCCCGTGGTTCGAAGTTCCCAGATGCAATGGCCGAACCGCATGCGCGGCGTCCGGCCCGGCTCGCCATCTTACCGGACCTCATGGGGAAGGGAGTGCCCCAGCATGAGGACAGGGCGGATGTTGGAAAAGGGCCGCCCGCCTGATTCGCGGCCACCCGGGCATCAGCGAAGTGGGGCAAACCGCACCCTGGCCGGCACTTCAAGTCCCGGTTAAAGGTGGGACTCGGGAGGTGCCATGCGCGCCGAAGTCGACTACGCGAAGGAAATCCAGGAGTTCAAGCGTTCCATGAACGCAGTCATCCTGGCGCACTATTACCAGGAGAGCGAAGTTCAGGACCTCGCGGACTTCGTGGGAGACAGCCTCGCGCTGGCGCAAGCCGCGGCGAACACGAAGGCAGACGTCATCGTCTTCTGCGGCGTCCATTTCATGGCGGAGACGGCGAAGATTCTCAATCCGTCCCGGCAGGTGCTGCTGCCGGACCTCAAGGCCGGCTGTTCGCTGTCGGACCGGTGCCCGCCGGGAGCCTTCAAGGCGTTCAAGGACAAACACCCGAACGCCTTCGTGGTGAGCTACGTCAACAGCTCCGCCGCGGTGAAGGCCATGAGCGACGTCATCTGCACGTCGTCCAACGCGGTGAAAATCGTGAACCAGGTGCCGAAGGACCGGCAGATTCTCTTCGCGCCGGACCAGCACCTGGGCCGCTACGTGATGAAACAGACGGGCCGCGACATGGTGCTGTGGCCGGGCAGCTGCATCGTCCACGAAATCTTCAGCGAGAAGAAACTGGTACAGCTGAAGGTGGAGCACCCGGAAGCGGAAGTGGTGGCCCACCCCGAGTGTGAGCAGGCGGTGCTGCGCCACGCGGACTTCATCGGCTCCACCAAGGCGATTCTGGATTACGCGGTGCGTAGTCCGAAGCAGCAGTTCATCGTGGTGACGGAGGCGGGCATCATCCACCAGATGAAGCGGGCCGCGCCGAACAAGACGTTCATTCCCGCGCCGCCGGACAACGGCTGCGCGTGCAATGAGTGCCCGTACATGCGGCTGAACACGCTGGAGAAACTCTGGCGATGCATGAAGGAGCGCACGCCCGAGCTGACCATGCCCGAAGACCTGCGCGAGGGTGCTCGCGCGCCGCTGCAACGCATGCTGGACTGGTCTCAGTAGTCTGCGGATGAACGGCAGCAGCGGACATTTGCCAACTCGCGTCTTGCACCCCGCGAAGCACAATGCGATGGAGCCACCGTGGCCTTCCGATTCCTCGCAGTCCCCGCGCACCGACTGGTGAACTTCCCCCAGACGTTGCCGGACGATGAGCGCCTCGAGCCGGAGCTGCCTCCGGTCCATGAGGCGGTGGAGCGCGCGCTCACCGGCGCTGAATTCCGAGACATGCGAGCCAAGGACAGGCTGCGCATCCTGCTACAGGGGGACCGCCCTCCGTCGCTGGGCGCGCCCGAGACGGGCTTCGGCCCATCCGCCATCTTCGCGCATCCTCCCCAGGACCTCCCGGCGCTGCTGCGGCTGGCGGACGAGTTGGAGAACCTGGCGCGCCGCGAGGCGGGTGAGCGCGCCCTGGTGTGGAAGTGCGGAGATTGCGGCGCCCGGTACGCGGTGCCGGTGGCCCTGGTGCGCCAGGTGTCCATCCGCTGCGAGCGCTGCGGCACGCCGGTGGAGCTGGCGGCCACGCGCAGCCTGGGTGAGGAGTCCCTCATCGACCCGTTCCTGGGCGCGGTGAATCACAGCCGCAAGGAGCTGGCCGCCTTCTTCCGCGAGGCAATGGCCCGCGGCTGGCCGGTGCTGGTGGCCGAGGACAAGCGCGTGCCACGCCCGCCGCCCTCGGCCTGACGGCGGCCGGCGGAAAACGGGTTCTCGCGCCGCACGGGGGACGGTAGCCTTGCCGGCCCCATGCGGCGCGCGCTCGTCCCTCTCCTGCGATGTCCCCGGTGCCGGCGTGGCGCCCTCCAGCCGGAGGTAGACGCCCCGGTGCTCTTCTTCGGCCCGCTGCGCTGCCAGGCGTGCGGCGCCAGCCACCCGGTGGCCGAGGGCGTCGCCGACCTGGTGGTGGACCCCGCCGCGTCCGGCCCGCTGCAACGTGGCATGGAGCAGCGCTGGGTGGCGCGCTCCTATGAGCGCTACATGCGCCCCGTGCTCCAGCGCGCCCTCACCCGCCAGCCGCTGGATGGCGACAGCGAGTTCGTCCTCTACCGCAGCCTCCTGGGCAAACCCGAAGGCACCGTGTTGGACGTGGGCTGCGGCACGGGGCTGCTCGCGCGGCGGCTGGCCCATGAGCCCGACGCGCCGCCCGTGGCCGCGCTCGACGTGTCCCGCGCCATGCTGGAAGAGGGCGTGGCCCAGGTGCGCGAGGCCGGCGTCGCCGTGGACTTCCTGCGCGCCGAAGCCCCCTACCTCCCCTTCCACGACGGTGTGCTGGGCGCGGTGCTGATGAGTGACGCGCTGCCCTTCGTCGCAGACCTGCCCCGGATGATGATGGAGGTCCACCGCGTGCTGCGTCCCGGAGGCCGCTGGGTGGCCAGCACCTACGCTTCGCCGGGAGCGCCTCGGGCGCTGCTCCACCGCGGCGTGGGCCTGCATCCACGTGGGGAGGCCGAATTGCGCCGGGAGGCCGCGGCGGCGGGCTTCGTGCGCTTCGAGCGCGTGTCCCTGCCGTCGCTGCTGGTGGTGAAGGCGGAGAAGGGCTCCGCCCAGACGCCTAGATGAAGATGCCCGCGGACGCGTCGTAGCGCGCCTCGTCAAGCTGCAGGTTCGCGGGCTGGCCGCGCAGCGCGTCCATCACCTGGCGCTTGGGCTTCTTGCACTTGCTGCAGTCGCACGAACCCTTCTTGCACGTGCAGTCCGCCTTGCTGCCGCACTGGCACTTGGCGGCCATGAGCGAGTCCAGCACATCCAACGGGCGCTCCACGCCACTGGTGGAGGGGTCGACAGCCTTCGGCGTGGCTTCCGCGGCCTTCGCTTCCGGGGCCGGACGCCGGTGGGCCTCGCAGGCCTCCGCCGCGCCCGGTGCCAGGAGCAGGCCGCTCGCCATCAGCCCTCCGGCCACCCACATTCCGATGCGCGTCATGTTGCTCTCCTCGGGGCACTCCAGGCGCCCCTGCTCAAACGGCGCCTATACCGCAGCCCTCCCCGACTGCCAAGGCCGACAGCCATACCTTTGTCTACCTGGAAAACAGGCGCTGGCCGGGTTGCAAGGACGGCTCGCCGTGCAGGGAGGCGCCGCGTACAGTCCGCGACGTCCGTGACGCCCCGACACTCCCGCCTCGTCCATGCCGCCGCGCTCGTCCTGGGGGTGCTCCCCCTGTGGGTGTCGCGCCACCTGCCCCTGGTGGACCTGCCCCAGCACCTGTACCTCATCTCCGTCCTGCACCGGCTGGATGACCCCACCACGCTGTACCCGCAGCTGTTCGCCGCGCGTCACGCGCTGACGCCGTACCTGGGCTACTACTACCTGGTCAGCGGTCTCAACTGGCTGCTGCCGCTGGAGATGGCCAACCGCGTCTTCCTCTCCGCCTACGTGGTGGGCCTGCCGCTCAGCCTCGGATTCCTGCTGCGCAGCCTGGGCCGGCCCACCTGGCCCGCCCTGCTGGCGCTGCCCTTCGCCTACGGCGACAGCTTCAACTGGGGCTTCATCAACTACTGCGCCGCGCTGCCGCTGACGCTGCTGTGCTGCGGCCTCTTCGTGCGGACGCTGGAGGACACACCCCGCCGCCGGACGTGGGGCATCGGGTTGGCGGTGTGCCTGGTGGCGGTGCTTCTCTTCCACGTGCAGGCCTTCGGGTTCCTCGCCTTCGGGCTACCCTTGCTGCTGCTCACCACGCCGGTGCCCGAGGACGCACAGGCCCGTGGGCTCGCCGCGCGGCTGCGGCCTCGCGTGCCCGCGCTGCTGGGGGTGGTGCCCGGGGTCGCGCTGTTCCTCGGCTGGGTGGTGCTTCGCTTCGGCGAGCCCGCGGACATCCAGCCCGGGGTGCCCTGGAAGGCGTGGGGGCCCACGTTCTCTCCACAGAACCTGGCGTGGAAGGGCTTCGAGCAGAACCGCGCCGAGTTCTTCCAGGTGCTCGCCAACACCTTCCGGGATGGCTCGGACCGGTGGGCCCTGTACGCCGTGGGCGCGGTGGCGGTGGCGGGCTGGGTCGCGGGGCTGCTGCGGCCGGAGCGCTCCGCCACCCA
Organism: Myxococcus sp. AB056; assembly: GCF_006547365.1. Taxonomy (NCBI): domain Bacteria; kingdom Pseudomonadati; phylum Myxococcota; class Myxococcia; order Myxococcales; family Myxococcaceae; genus Myxococcus; species Myxococcus sp. AB056. Next base: position 154,820 of record NZ_VHLB01000009.1, read on the forward strand.
GGGCCTGGTGGCGCGCTCGCGGCTGATGGGGCTGGGCCTGCTGGCCCTGGCGCTCTACTTTCTGCTGCCCTTCGACATCCGAGGCTACGTCTACTACCTCAACACGCGCTACGCGCACCTGGCCGCCGCGCTCCTGGTGGCCACCGTCCCGGCGGCCATCCCCGCGTGGCGGAGGCCCCTGCGCGTCGCCGCCCTGGCGTGCGCACTGGTGCTGGCTTTCGTCATGGCGCGCGGCTACCGCGCCTTCTCTCGGGAGGCGCAGGCCGAATGGGGGCCGCTGGTGGCCGCCACCGCCCCGCGCCCCCGTGTCATGGGGTTGATGTTCGACCCCGGCTCCCGGGTGGTGCGACAGCCCGTCTTCATCCACAGCGCGGCGGTGCTGGCCCGGGCGCGCGGTGGCGTGCCCAACTTCACCTTCGCGTCCACGCCGCACTCCCCGCTGCGCTACACCGGCGAGGAGCCCCCCACCTTCCCCTCCGAATGGCGGCCGCAGCAGATGGACTACGAGCGGCAGGGCGTCTGGTACGACCACTTCCTCGTCCGCGGTGCGTCGCCGTCGCGAGTGTTCGGTCCGCGGCTCCAATCCGAGCTGGCCGTGGTGGCGGAGCCGGGCAAGAGCGCGCTGGTGCGCCGGCGCTGAGTCCTCCGCCGCTCGCGGCACTGTGACCTGGTGGGCGCAATCCCCGCGCGGGGCATGCCCCGGGGCGGGCGCCGTGCAGTAGAAGGTCCGGTATGAGTTCCTCCTCTTCGGACCCTCGCTCCCTGCTGGACGCCTTGCGCTCCGGCGCGCCGCTGCCCGCCTTTCCCGCCGAAGCGGTGGAGTCCGCCCGCGCTCTGGCGCGCGACGTGTCCCAGGCCGCCCTCGCGCGCGTGGAGGCCCTTCCGGAGCCCCTGGCCCTGGCCGTGCTCGAGGCCGCCGTGTCGGACGGGCACACCGTCCTGCCGGAGGCCCTGGCGTCCTCGTCGGTGAAGCCCCTGGCCAAGGCCGCGAAGAAGGCGCTGTACCAGCTTCGCTCGCGGGGCGTCGCCGTGGCCGGGCCCGCGCGTGCCGCCCCGGCCGAGCCGCCC